>CAXBGV010000032.1:0-14512 GCA_963975235.1 uncultured Flavobacterium sp.
GATAGCCTAATTACTTCATGTAATTGATGTCTTCTTTCGTTGATGTTTCCATATCTAGGCATAAAAATTCTAATTTGCCCGCCTTGATCGTTTACCATTTTTGGCACGTCGTAAGACATTAAAGAAACCTCATTTTCAGCCAAATAAGGCACCACCTCAGATGATACGTATAATATCCTCTTATCTTTCATATTGTAATTTGCTTAATTCATTGGTAATAAAAACCACGCAAAATTACAAAAATTTATGCAGTTATTAACTAATATATTATGTTTGCAGTCAATTTTAATAAAACGACCATGCCAATTTTCTACGGAAAAGTAGCTTTAATAGAGTTTTTAGATACTGTAAAACCGCACCAATACACGAGCGGTTTTGTCCCTACGATGGGAGCACTGCACAATGGTCACCTGTCCTTAATGCAGCGATCCTTGGACGAAAACGATATTACAGTCGTTAGTATTTTTGTAAATCCTACTCAGTTTAATAATCCAGAAGACCTTTTAAAATACCCAAGAACACTTGATGAGGACGTAAAAAAAATAGCCAATCTCGACCCCAATATTGTAGTTTATGCTCCATCTGTTGATGATATCTATGAAGGAAAAGTAGTATCTCAGCCATTTAATTTTGATGGACTAGAACATCAAATGGAAGGTAAATTTAGACCAGGCCATTTTGATGGTGTTGGCACAATTGTGAAACGCCTCTTTGAAATTGTAAATCCAACTAACACTTATTTTGGCGAAAAGGATTATCAGCAACTATTGATTGTTAAAAAAATGGTCGAAAAAACAAAACTACCAGTACAGGTCGTTGGTTGTCCAATACACCGAGAGCATAACGGTTTAGCAATGAGCTCTCGCAATGAACGACTAAGTCCATCTGAAAGACAAAAAGCTAGTATTATATTCGAAACTTTGACTAAAGCCAAAGAAAAATTCCAAAATTCTAGCGCACAAGAAGTCTCGTTATGGGTTCAAGAAGTGTTTGATAACACTACTGATTTTGAATTAGAATATTTTCAAATTTCAGATGCAAGCACACTAACACCTTGCGAGACCAAAATAGAAACTAAAGAATATCGTGCTTTTATTGCCGTATTTGTTAATAATATCAGATTGATTGATACCATTTCACTAAATTAATTTACTTTTGTAGCATGCAAATTCAAGTTTTAAAATCAAAAATTCATCGCGTAAAAGTTACAGGCGCCGATTTAAACTATATCGGTAGTATTACGATTGATGAAACATTATTAGAAGCATCTAATATAATCGAAGGTGAGAAAGTTTCCATTGTAAACATCAATAACGGAGAACGTTTTGACACTTATGCCATAAAAGGAGAAAAGAACTCAGGTGACATCACTTTAAATGGTCCCGCTGCCAGAAGAGTTCAGAAAGACGATATCATTATCATCATCTCGTATGCCTCTATGGAGTTTGAAGAAGCTAAATCCTTTAAGCCTTGGATTATTTTTCCCAATGAAAACGATAACTCTTTAACTTAAAAGACGCCACAATATAACTTAATTGCTCCAATACGCACCTTGTATTGGAGCAATTTTGCATTTACAGTTAGCACAAAACATTGGTTGATGCTCAGTATAATCAAGAGGTACACCATTTTTGGTTGAAATAAATAGTATCTTGCTAGTCCAAAATAAAGAAAAAGAAAGAAATAACAAACGCGTCTCAAATCATGAAACAAACCTTTTTATTATTGCTTGTATCGCTTTCAGTATTTGCCCAAAAAAGCGTCGAATCGTTTGATTCGAAAATACTAGGCGAAAAAAGACAAATCACTATTGGATTACCTGCATCATACGAAAATAATCCAACTAAAAAATATCCAATACTTGTTTTACTGGATGGAGAATATTTATTTGAACCGTTTTTTGGTGCTCTAAATTACGGTGCCTATTGGGATGATTTACCGGAGACGATCATAGTAGCAATAAATCAAAACTCACCAAACACTAGAGAGTCTGACTGTGGTATTGATCCAACAGAAGGCTTACCAACAAAACAAGCGTCGCGATTTTTTGAATTTATCGGTGGGGAACTTATACCTTATATCCAAAACAAATACAGAACAGCTCCTTTTAAAATGATCGCTGGTCATGATACTACAGCAGCGTTTATCAATTTTTATCTCTACAAAGAAAACCCATTATTTAATGCGTACATCTCTCTAAGTCCAGAGCTAGATCCAGGAATGGAAAGTCAAGTTGCCAATAGTTTAGCGGCCACTACAAAGCAATTATTTTATTACCAATCATCTGCTGATGGTGATATTAAACAAATACGAGAGTCAGTTGAGCAATTAGACAACAATATAAAAAGCATCACTAATCCGCTTCTTGATTACAAATTCAGTTCATTTCCTAATGCGTCACATTACTCGCTAGTGCTGTATTCTATTCCTGACGCTTTGTATCAAATATTTGCTTCTTACAAACCAATTTCTTCCACTGAATTTACAGATAAAATAGTAGTTTTGAAAGAAGGTTATGTTGATTATTTGAAAAACAAATACCAAATCATTTCAGACAAACTAAACCTTCAAACCTCTATTCGAATTAATGATTTCAAAGCGATCGAAGCAGCTATATTAAAAAACAAAGCCTACGAAGAACTGGAAAATCTAGCAGAGATTGCTGATAAAAATTACCCTAAATCGATGCTAGCATCCTACGAATTAGGTTTAATGTACGAAAAAAGAGGTGATGCAAAAAGAGCTGCTAGCAAATACCTACGCGCCTCACAATTAGAAGAAATAGGTAATCTAACAAAAGAAATGATGTTTAACAAATATGACGATATGAAGAGTCTAACGATCAAAAAATAATGGCAAAGGTCAAAACAACTTTTTTCTGTCAAAGCTGCGGAACATCGTATGCTAAATGGCAAGGACAGTGTAACGCTTGTAAAGAATGGAACACTATAGCCGAAGAGATTATTCAAAAACAAGATAAAGTGGCATGGAAAAGCGAACCTACACCAGCCAATCGCGCACCAAAACCACTAAAAATAAATGAAATTGACGCGACAGAAGAAATCCGAATGGACACAACTGACGCCGAATTAAACCGCGTCCTAGGAGGCGGAATTGTCCCTGGATCTATGATTCTATTAGGAGGAGAACCGGGTATTGGTAAGAGCACGTTGTGTTTACAAATATCACTAAATCTACCTTATCGCACATTGTACGTATCAGGAGAAGAGAGTCAGAAGCAAATAAAAATGCGCGCAGAACGCATTACTACTTCCAGCGACAACTGCTATATTTTGACAGAAACTAAGACACAAAACATCTTTAAACAAATCGAAACAATTCAGCCAGAGATTGTTATCATTGATTCTATTCAAACCTTACATACTGACTACATTGAGTCTACTGCAGGAAGTATTTCTCAAATCAGAGAAACAACTGCAGAGCTAATCAAGTTTGCAAAGGAAACTAATATTCCTGTTATTTTGATTGGTCATATTACCAAAGACGGAACTATTGCTGGACCAAAAATACTCGAACATATGGTCGACACAGTTTTACAATTCGAAGGCGATCGCAATCACGTATATCGTATTTTAAGATCGCTAAAAAATCGATTTGGTTCTACTGCTGAAATTGGTATCTATGAAATGCTTGGAAGCGGACTGCGTGAAGTATCTAACCCTTCCGAAATATTAATTTCACACAAGGATGAAGAGCTATCCGGGACAGCGATTGCATCCACACTAGAAGGAATGCGCCCCTTAATGCTCGAAATTCAAGCCTTAGTAAGTACCGCAGTATATGGAACACCTCAGCGAAGCACAACAGGCTACAATGCCAAGCGATTAAATATGATTTTGGCGGTTTTAGAAAAAAGAGCTGGTTTTAGGCTTGGCGCCAAAGACGTATTCTTGAACATTACCGGAGGAATATCCGTTGATGATCCAGCGATTGATCTCGCAGTTGTAGCCGCTATTTTATCATCAAACGAAGATATCCCTGTTAATAAAGATTTTTGCTTTGCTGGCGAAGTAGGACTGTCTGGAGAGATTCGCCCCGTGAACAGAGTAGATCAACGAATTCAGGAAGCAGAGAAGCTTGGGTTCTCTACAATATTTGTTTCAAAGTATAACAAAATTGCGCTCAAAAACACTGGTATTAAAATAGAATTGGTCGCCAAAATCGAAGATGTCGCAAGTATGCTTTTTGGATAAAATGTTTTAAGTACCATTTTAACAAAACCAGAGTAATAGCAGTATTACAGCCGTTTTTTATTTTCGAAAACAACTTAAAGTTCGCTAGAAAATAACTAATTGATAAAAAAAGTTCCTATTTTAGCTCTATCCCAAATTGTATAACTTTTCATGAAAAACTATAAAAAGACTTTACGTATCATTCTAGCAGTAGTAAGCTTAATTATAATTATTTCAGCGATTAGCTTTTTGATCTTTAGAGATTCTATTTTAGAATCAGCGATCGAGCGAACTTCGAGCAAAATGGAAAAAGAGTACAACAGTACATTTTTAATAAAAAAAGCATCTTTTGAAGGCTTATCAGGGATCAGCTTACAAGAAATCACGCTAGCACCTAAAAACGCAGATACTCTTTTCAAGATACAAAGCATGAAAACCTCTGTTACTATTTGGGGCTTATTATTGGGAGACATTCAATTAGGCACCTTGGAGATTCAAAACGGATACGTTCAACTCACCAAAAAAGGGAATCTCAAAAACTTTGCTGCATTTTTAAAAAGAGATAGAAATGAAGAGAGCAGTAGCAATAAAAAGGACTATGCTGATTTCACCTATCGCCTACTTTCTAAGGTTTTAAATCTTGTTCCCACAGACATGAGGATCAAAAATTTAACTTTTAAGTTAGATGACAATGGTAAAAAGGCAAATATTGCAATTCAAAATTTAGTACTAGCCAACAAAGAGTTAGAAACAGCTATTAATGTGCAAACCAATACTTTCTCACAACGCTGGGAAATAAAAGGTTTTGCTGATCCTAGAAATAAAAAGGCAGATATCCGCTTTTTTAATAGAGACACAGGAGCTATTAAAGTACCGTACTTTGATGAGCGCTACAACTTAATATCGAGTTTTGACTCTATTCGTTTAAATATCGAAAACATAGATAAAAGTAGCGGGGAGCTTCACATAGATGGTTTTGCCTCGATAGCTAACTTAAACATAAATCATAAAAAAATAGCGAGCAAAGATGTGTTAATAAAAAACGCAAGATTTGACTACCGCTTCCTTTTAGGCTCCAATTTTATTTCGATAGATAGTAGTTCTACCTTACAATTTAACAAAGTGAAATTTCATCCCTACGTAGCCTATCAAACAGATGAAGATACGGTCTATAAATTAAAAGTTAAAATCCCTAAAACAAAAGCACAAGATTTTATAACATCACTGCCTGATGGATTATTTTCGAACTTTCAAGGTATGGAGGCAGAAGGCACATTTGCATACGATCTTGACTTTGAATACAATCAAAACAAACCAAATGCTATTATTTTTGATAGCAACTTACAAAAGGAAAAATTAAAAGTAGTAAAGTACGGCGCTGCTAACTTAACAAAACTGAATAGCGAATTTATATACCGAGCCATTATAAATAACGTTGCTCAACGTCCTATTCTAATAGGAAATGCCAATCCTAATTATACACCAATGAGTGCGATAGCACCTTATTTAAAAAAGTGTGTTTTAACTACTGAGGATCCTTCCTTTTTCTCTCATCGCGGCTTTATCAATGAAGCATTCAAACAGTCAATAGTTAAAAACATCAAAACAAAGAAATTTTCCAGAGGCGCAAGCACAATTAGCATGCAATTGATTAAAAACGTTTTTTTGACACGTGAAAAAACGTTGTCTAGAAAACTAGAAGAAATCCTATTGGTTTACATTCTTGAAAACAATCGCATCGCAAGTAAGGAGCGCATGCTTGAAGTTTATTTTAATATAATCGAATGGGGTCCTAATGTATACGGAATTGGTGAAGCAAGCCATTATTATTTTCAAAAAAGACCAGCTGATCTAAGTCTAAATGAATGTTTGTTCCTCGCACGTATTATACCCAGTCCTAGGAGGTTTATGTATCAGTTTAACGATCAAGGCAACCTAAGAGATTTTGCCGCTAAGCAAGTCACATTTTTAACAAATTTAATGATAAGAAGAGGACTGTTACCCATTGAAGACACCGTTTACAAAGCACTCCCGTTATTTATTACTGGACCTGCAAAATCGCTAATAAGAGTAAAAATAAAAGATACTACAGCTCTAGATTCGATACAAATAAGTGACGAATTCGATTTTTAAAGCAATCCCACAAAAAAAGCTCATATACGGTTTTGTACATGAGCTTCATTTATAAAGAAAAGTTTGTTTTAGGGCGCTGGATCTGGAATAATTGCTTGCACTTCATTAATCGCTTTTAAAACATCGGCTGATAATGTTACATTAATAGTATCAATATTCTCTTTTAATTGCTCTAAAGTTGTAGCTCCTATTATAGTGCTTGTTAAAAAATGTTGTTGTTCAATAAATGCAAGTGACAATTCTGTTAAGGTCAAACCATTTTTAACTGCAATATCATGGTATAATTTCGTAGCATTTTTTGATTGTTCACTGCTGTATCTCGAGTATTGTGGAAACAAATTCAGTCTTGCCTTTGGATGACTTTCGCCCGTTAAAAACTTACCTGATAAAACACCAAATCCCATAGGAGAATATGCCAACAAACCGACATTCTCGCGGGCACAAATCTCGGCGGAGGCATTCTCAAACAGTCGATTTAAAAGTGAATATGGATTTTGAATCGTTTTTACTCTAGGCAAATTATGGTATTTGTTCTCCTCTAAGAAACGCATAATTCCCCAAGCATTTTCATTTGAAAGACCAATATGTTTGATCTTTCCTTCTTTAATAAAACCATCCAGAGTGGTTAGTACTTCATGAATATTATCTTCCCACTCATCATCTTGCAAAGTAAAGGCGCGCTGACCAAAAGTGTTGGTTTTTCGCTCTGGCCAATGCAACTGATACAAATCAAGATAATCCGTTTGCAAACGTTTTAAACTATTATCAAGCGCATACTGAATACTTTTAGCTGAGAAATCAATGGTATCCCTCATATATGTGAAGTTAGGATTAGGACCAGCAATTTTTGAGGCTATAACAACCTGCTCTCGTTTACCCGATTTCTTCAACCAAGTACCTATAATTTTCTCTGTACTACCATAGGTTTTTTCATTGGCAGGTATCGAATACATCTCGGCGGTATCAAAAAAATTAACACCTCTCTCAAAAGCGTAATCCATTTGAGCGTGCCCTTCGGCCTCGGTATTTTGTTGCCCATAAGTCATAGTACCAAGACAAATTTTACTAACTTTTATATCTGTATTAGGTAGTGTAGTATATTTCATTATTATAATTTCAACTGATTAAAAACCCAAATTTACAAAGGTTCAGCAGAACTATTAAATAAAAAAAGGTCCAAAGTAACACTTTGAACCTTTTTAACTTTTATTTAAAGAATGTCTAGTCGATATCGTTCAACATTTCGGCGATTTCATCTAATCTTGGAGTCAAGATAATTTCGATTCTGCGGTTCTTTGCTTTGCCTTCTGCTGTTTCGTTTCCAGCTAATGGCGAAAACTGACCTCGACCTGCCGCAGTTAAATTCTTTTTATTAATGGCTTTGTTTTCGCTTAAAATGCTAACAATTGCCGTAGCTCTTTTTGTAGATAAATCCCAGTTATCCGCTATTGGTCCTGATCCTGCGTAAGGATCATTATCTGTATGACCTTCAATTAAAACGGCAATATCTGGATTCTCTCCCAATACTTTTCCTAACTCTACAACGGCTTTTTTACCTTCCGATCCTACCGACCAACTACCAGAGTTAAAAAGCAACTTGTTTTCCATCGAAACATACACTTTACCATTTTTTTGCTCTACAGTAAGTCCTTTACCTTCAAAACCATTTAATGCGTTAGATAACGTTTCTTTTAACTTTCGCATGGTAGCCTCCTTGGCAGCAATCAAATTTTCTAATTCTTGTAATCGTTGTGCACTTTTACTTAAACGTTCTTGCTCAATGGCTAACGCCTTTGCTTTTGCATCAAGCTGTGAAAGCAAATCCCGATTTTTATTCATATTGGCCTGTAAAGCTTCACCACTATTTTTTTCGAGAGCAGCGTAGGAACCTTGTAACAAACTCATTTTATCTCTTAAGGCCGCAGCTTCAGCGAGTAATTTTTCGCGTTCTGATTTTACTTTAGCTAAATCATTTTTTAGTGCATCTCTTTCGAGCTCCAACTGATTCTTTGCCTTTAGCAAATTTGCATTTTCATCGGCAACACTTCTAGTTTCTTTTTTTAGATCTGCATACTTACTTTCTAAATCATTGTAAATTTTTTTTGAAACACAAGAGGTAGAAAGTGCCATTACTAGCAATCCTAGGGAAATTTTTTTTATCATTTTTATATTTTAATTTAAATACTAACTAATCTACTTCTACTAGAACGGGACAATGATCTGAATGTTTTGCTTCTGGCAAAATCAGGGCTCTTTTTATTTTATCTTTTAAGGGCTCACTTACCAAACAATAATCAATGCGCCATCCTTTATTGTTAATCCTCGCCGATGGAAAACGCATTGTCCACCACGTATAATTATCAGGTTCCTTGTTCAAAAAACGAAAGCTATCTATAAAACCATTGTTCAAAAAAGCATCCAACCACGCTCGTTCCTCTGGTAAAAAACCAGATGTCTTTTTATTTCTAACAGGATCATGAATATCTATCGCCTCATGGCATATATTATAATCACCACAAATTACTAGATTTGGAATCTCTTTTTTCAAATCAGTAATATAATTCTGAAAATCATCCATATACATGAACTTGTGACTTAACCGCTCTGCGTTTGTTCCTGAAGGAAGATAAAGACTCATAACAGATAGATCGTCAAAATCGACTCTTAGATTACGTCCTTCAAAATCCATATGCTCAATTCCTGTGCCATAAACTACATTATTGGGCTTAACTTTAGACAAAATAGCTGTTCCACTGTATCCTTTTTTTGTGGCAGGAAACCAATAATGATAGGGATATCCGGCCAACTCGAAATCCAATAACGGAATCTGCTCTGGCGTAGCCTTAATTTCCTGAAGGCAAATGACATCAGGATTTGCTTGTTGCAGCCAAGAAATAAATCCTTTGGAAATCGCTGCTCGAATTCCGTTCACGTTATAAGAGATAATCCTCATTTTTGTAAAATTTTTAATTCCAAAAGTAATAAAAATAAAAAAGTTAATGGCATAAAAACAGTAAAATCCAAGTGAACAATAGCCAAAGCATAGAGTTTTTTTCTATCTTTGTTTTTCGCTCAAAAAACAAGAATAAATGGGTTTAGTTACCGCCAAAGAAGTTGCCAAAGCTATAAATGCAGATAAATATGGGGTTTTCGGAACCTTTTCAGGCTGGTTATTAATGAAAGTGCTTAAGATCTCTACACTCAATAAATTTTACGATAGGAATAAGCATCTCCAAGACATCGATTTCCTAAATGCTATTGTAGACGATCTACAAATAAAATTTGAAATCCCCGAAGAAGATTTAAAAAGACTACCTAAGGAAGGTGCTTATATTACCATCTCTAACCATCCGCTTGGAGGTATTGATGGTGTTTTGTTATTGAAATTAATGCTCGAAAGAGAACCAAATTTCAAGATAATTGCTAATTTTCTTTTACATAGAATTGCACCCCTTAAAAAATACATCATGCCTGTCAATCCTTTTGAAAATCATAAGGATGCAAAGTCAAGTGTTGTGGGGATAAAAGAAACTTTACGACATCTAAGTGACGGAAAACCATTGGGTATGTTTCCAGCGGGCGAAGTTTCTAGTTATAAAGACGGTCAGCTTATGGTAGATAAACCATGGGAAGAAGGCGCTATAAAGGTCATCCGAAAAGCACAAGTACCTGTAGTTCCTATTTATTTTCATGCTAAGAACAGTAGGCTTTTTTACTTGCTGTCAAAAATTAGTGGAACATTACGCACTGCTAAACTACCTTCAGAGGTATTTAGTCAAAAACACCGAGTAATCAAGGTGAGAATAGGTAAAGCCATCTCGGTAGCAGAACAGAACGAGCATGTCTCTCTTGAAAGTTATTCAGAGTTTTTAAGAAAGAAAACATATATGCTAGCGAACCCTTTTGAAAAAGAAAGTAAATTACTTACACCACCTAGTTTAAAACTACCTAAAAGTCCCAAAGAAATTGCAACTCCAGCTAATGTCGAAAAAATGACTGCCGAAGTAAATGCATTGCGCCAGACTGACTGCAGGCTACTACAAAGTAAAAACTACGAAGTATTTTTTGCAGCAGCAAGTAAAATCCCCAACGTGTTACATGAAATAGGTAGATTACGCGAAATTACGTTTCGAGAGGTGGGTGAAGGAACCAATGAATCGATTGATTTAGATAAATTTGACCAATATTACCACCATTTATTCCTGTGGGATGAAGACGCTAAAAAAATAGCTGGTGCTTACCGCATGGGACTAGGCTCAGAGATTTATCCTAAGTATGGTATTGAAGGTTTTTATCTTAACGAACTTTTTCGTTTTGAACCTGAACTTCATGACATGATGCACAAATCGATAGAAATGGGACGTGCTTTTATTATCAAGGAATACCAGCAAAAACCAATGCCGTTGTTTTTATTATGGAAAGGTATTATACACACCACATTGCGTTTTCCTGATCATAAATTCCTATTAGGAGGAGTGAGTATTAGCAACCAGTTTTCTGATTTCTCAAAATCCTTAATGATTGAGTTCATGAAATCAAACTACTACGATCCCTATATTGCACAATACATTCATCCTAAAAAAGCGTATAAAGTAAAGCTAAAGGACGCCGACAAAGATTTTATCTTTAATGAAACCGAAGCTGATTTAAATAAGTTTGATAAAATCATAGACGAACTAGAGCCGGGAGTACTGCGTTTGCCTGTATTGATTAAAAAATACATCAAACAAAACGCCAGAGTAGTTGCTTTTAATGTTGACCCTTTATTTAACAATGCCGTAGATGGCTTGATGTACATTAGAATAGCAGACATTCCCGAAAGTACTATGAAACCTGTTATGGAAGAATTTCAAGCGGAATTAGAACGAAAATTAGCTGAAAAAGAGGATTAAACACTTTGAAGCTAGTAGAATTGAAAAAGTCTCGAATTAATCGAGACTTTTTTTATGTTTTAGAACCAAGCTTTTTTATTCACTTGATACATTTGATAAAACTCATCATCAGATTTAGTCAAATATATTATACCTTCTATTAATCCTAATAGTGAGGTCACAATACCACAAGTAAGAACACTAATTACTAACCAAATAATACCTTCTTTAGTGTAGCCTAAAATAAATTTATGAATCCCCAAAGGACCTAAAAGTATAGCTAATATACCAGCAGCTATCTTTTTATTATCTACCGGTGGTTTTTGTGGGTTATTCCAATGTTCTGTCTTACTGTTCTCCATTTTTTAGTTTAGTTTATTTGATTAAAAAACGATAAATATAGGAATTTTATTTAAAAAACAAATTCACTCGGCTCCCAAAGCTCAATTTTGTTGCCCTCAGGGTCCAAAATCCAACCAAACTTTCCGTATTCGAAAGACTCTATTTCTCCAATAATCGTAACTCCTTCTTGCTTTAAGGCAAGCAACAAGTTTTCTAAATTTTCGACTCTAAAATTTTGCATAAATTCCTTTTCGCTTGGAGCAAAATACGAGCTATCTTGCTCAAAAGGAGACCATTGCGTGGAGCATTGAGTACCTTTTTCATCTGTCCAGCGAAAAGTAGCGCCATAATCATCTGTTGTTAAACCAAGATGTTTACCGTACCAGTTCACTAATTCTTTAGGGTTTTTAGACTTAAAGAAAAAACCACCAATTCCCGTAACTCGCTTCTCCACTTTGTAGGTATTCGCATTACCAAAATATTTAATTTTAATTTTATCGACAATCACTTGAGCTAGTCTCTCATGACTCTCAAAGGTCCAGCCAGCAACGTGCGGGCTCAAAATAACATTAGGAGCATCAAGTAAGTATTGAAAAGCTTCAGGCGTACTATCTTCTTGAAAAAGTGTTTCAAAAGATAATTTTTCGTATTCCAAAACATCTAGGCCTGCTCCTAGTATCTTACCTGTTTTCATGGCAGCAACGAGATCAGCAGTGACGATGTTTTTACCTCTTGAAGTGTTAATGATCCAAAATGGTTTACCAAATGCCTCAATAAATCTAGCATCTACCATTTTATTTGTTTCTGGTGTCCATGGTAAGTGCAAACTAAGCACATCTGCCTTTTGCTGTAACTCACCTAAGGAAACCTGCTTCGCATTGCTATCCCCTACCTGATCTAAGATATCGTAGCAGAGCACCTCTACATCAAAACCTCGCAGTTTTTTGGCAAATGCCTTACCCATATTCCCATAACCAATAATCCCTACAGTCTTACCATCTAACTCATGACCTCTATTACTTTCACGGTTCCACTGTCCTGATCGAATTTCTCTGTCGGCATTATTTAGGTTATTAAAAAGAGAAAGAATCATTCCTAAACTATGCTCAGCTACTGCATTCTTATTTCCTTCTGGAGCTGCTATTAAACTAATGTTTTTAGTAGTGGCATAATCACAATCAATACTTTCTAAACCTGCTCCAACCCTTGCTATAAACTGTAAATTAGTCGCTTTGTCTAAAAATTGTTTATCGATTTTAAACCGACTTCGTATAACAATTCCATGGTAATTATGAATCTTGTTTTCAATTTCCTCCTTAGACGAACCGTAATCTACTTCGTTTACAAAACCAAGTGTTATAAGCTGATCCATTAGGACGGCATTATTATTATCGATATGAAGAATTTTAATAGTTTCTGGTTTCAAAATAATAGTATTTGAATGGATAATGCATCAAAGTTACAAATCTTCAGGCTAGGACAAGAAACGTTTGGTAGAATAGTTGAAAATGCCCCACAAGTAAAAAGTTGGCATATCCATCCATACATCAATTTACATCTAGATTAACGTCATCTACTGCCTTTTTATCAATAAAAAAATAAGCTAATATATCAAATTGCTATTCTTTACAAAGCATAAAAAAACCCATTCTCAGAAACTTTAGTCTTAAAAATGGGTTTGTCTACAAATTAATACTTTGTGATTACTGGTGCGTAATACTCTTTTTTCGGCTATTATTTTAAGCTTATAAATGAGCAACGCTTTGACCACCAAATAAAAAATTTGAAATCGCATCGTAAATACTTTCAAATAAATTTTTCATAATAATAGGTTTTAATTGTTAAACATAAAATTAAAACACTAGCATTAGGATAAAAGATAGGCTTGAGTGCATAGCTAAGTTACGGATAAACACTAAAAAAGGGAAACACTTTAACATTTTCTATGAATGTCAAAATTTATCGATGATTTACTACTTTTAAGAAAATTAATAAAACATAACTTATTAAATATCAGATAAGTACGCAATAAGATAGTTACTCTAAAAATCAAAAAAAACAATTATCACAATATTTAGCCTTGAATCTGTTTTAAAGAAGTTTTTATACCTCGTATTAGTGATGAGCTAAACCCATGCATCTCCATCTCATTCAAACCGGCAATTGTACAGCCTTTTGGGGTCGTTACTCGATCTATTAATTGCTCAGGGTGTACTTGCTCTTCCATTAGCATTTCGGCTGCTCCTTTTACCGTTTGCGCAGAAATAGCCAACGCTGTTTGCCAATCAAAACCAATCTCAATACCTGCCTGCATAGAAGCACGAATATAGCGCAACGCAAATGCCGTTCCGCTCGCGGCTAATACTGTCGCAGCATCCATTAACTTTTCATCTATAATTGGCGCCGTTCCCAAATCTTGAAATAAGGCAACTAGCTGTTGGCCCTGAGCCGCATGATTTTCCTGAAAAGAAACACAGGTTGCTGATTCTCCAAACTGAGCAGCAATATTTGGCATGATTCGAATGGCACAATGGTCTACACCTATTTTATTTTGTAAAGAGTCGATAGATAAACCACTAACAGCCGAAGCAATTATTTTATTTTTAATCACCGGTAAAATCTCTGCTAATACTAGATCTACTTGATACGGCTTTATTGTCAATAGTATAACATCTGCATCCTGAATGCCTTGTGTATTATCTGCAGACAGCACAATTCCTAAATCCTCAAGATGCTTTATTTTATTTACATTTCGTCTTGTAACGGTAACTTTATGTCCGCTCGAGAACTTAGCAATTCCTGTAGCCACAGAAGCGCCAAGATTACCTCCGCCTATGATGTGAATATTCATTTTTTTTTGGTTGTTAGTGGTTGTTATAGTTAAATAGTTGTGTATTAATTTTAGAAACCTAATATCATTTTAGCAATAGAAAAATAAATCAAGATACCGCAGATATCATTACTAGTAGTTAT
>CAXBGV010000033.1:0-14454 GCA_963975235.1 uncultured Flavobacterium sp.
GACATGTTAGATCCTGTCAATATCATAAAAGACTGCGGATTAAACTGCACCTCATTCCCTACTCTGGTTTCCGAATTTAATAAAGGATGACTCAGATTATCAAAACTGATTTTGAATGCTGTATTTAGTGATGGAAAAACAAACTCAGGATTATTGTAAGACATATTAGCTAAGCTATTCAACATTTCAAATTCGCCAATTACTATCAGCCAATCCTCTAGTGTTGTTGCGTGCTCTTTTTTCCATTTCAATAAATCTTTCAGAGCATGCAAGTTGTATAATAGAGCACCGTTAAAAAGCGAAGCGGTAATTAAATTATTAATGCTGTCCATTTTAGAAAAAAGTTCAGCTATCTTTTTTAGGTGTACACTTGCATTCTGATCCTTAAATTTTAATTTTTGCTGTAAAGCAATCAATTTTGGTGCAAGAAATTGCTCTTTTTCTATTTTCTCCAAAAGTTGACCGTATTGTTTTAAAACTTTATCAATATTGTTAGCATTTGCAATTTCGATTTGGATACGTTTAAAATACTTTCCTAAAATGGCTAGATTGATAATAAACAAATAGGTCATGAATGGCACAAAAATAGCATTCGAACTAATAAAATAGCCCAAAACACTACCAATAAATAATGCTGGAAAAAGATAGGAACAAATAATTGCAAATTGAGATAACGAGGCACTTTCGAACCTACTCCATCGTATTAATAATTCGTAGCTAGTTTTAGTATCCTGACTCACTTTGGCGAAAGCCAAAAAATCCTGTCGCCAGTCTATTTTAGTTGCTAGCTCTTTTACTGCTTCTTGATTTTGAATAATTTCGTCATTAGAAGCCAAATTTAATAGTCTTGCAGCCAACGTTTTTTTTCCGATAAACGTACCGGTTCTATTCATGTTTTGGAAAAGGGAATGCTCCCCAAAAATATCTAAATCATAAGCGTAAGGATGATGAAAATCATTAAACTCTTGTCCGTTTTCAAATGGCAAGCTTTTTTGCTCGATAAATAAACGCTCGTCCTCGTTGATCGCTAACAGTGCTTTAGTTATGCTTTTATCAAACACTAATTTAGAGTGCAGTCGCATTAAAAAAAGGAAAACAACAAAAAATACAATTGCCATTACTAAAATTGATAGTGTTTGTTTCTCGATGTAAAAATAAATCGAGACAAACAAGGACACTATGACAATAAGCCTAATGACACTAATGGTATTGTATTTTCTATTTATCGTACTTAAAGCAGCTGTAAACTGCGTAATCTTGTCTGAGTATATTTTCATAGCTTGTCTAAATGAGATACAAATATAAGCGTAGCTACTCAATTACAGGCTCAAATTAGTAGTATTCTCACATTAAATAGAATTGCATAGTTCAAAAACAGCTCCTTTATTCTATCGGTAGGGCTAAAATTGGAATACTGAGATTTTGCGCCAGTTTTTTGGTAAAACTAGGATTAAAAAACCCTTCAAAAAAACTTCTTTTATAAGTAAGCATGGTTAGAACATCAATGTCTTTATTCAAAATAAAGTCGGCGATAGATTCCTTGACCTTATCGCTTAGCGTGACCCAAAACGTAACTCCTTCCGCTTCAAACTCTTCCTCCCATTCTTTTATTGTTTCTTTAGTAACATCTGAGTCTGCTGTTTTTACATACAAGCAGTATACCTGCGCATCTGCTTTTTTGGCAAGTTTCAAAACATTTTTTAGTGCTTTTTTATCTTTCTCTCTAAAACGTGTCGTAAAACCGATAGTTTTAATTTTTTTATATACTGCACCATTTGGTATACAGTATGTTGGCACTGCAATATCTACTAGTACATTCCCAGCATTTGTACCTGTAAAAAAAGTAGACCAGCTCGAAGCTCCCTCTGTCCCCATCACCACGTAATCTATTTTATCTTCCTGTATCGCTTTCTCTATCGTGTACAACAATTCGCCATCCATCAAGCGATGTGACATTTTAATATGGTCTAAATTATGTTCGAGCGCTATAGCACGAAGTTTAGGAATTTCCTCCTTAAACATATCAAATTTAGAAAGTTCTAGGGACTCATATATCGCCATGTAATTCTGAGGAAAAAACTGCGCATCTAGAATGGGTAGTTCAAAGCTGTGAAGTAAAATGAGTTCTCCTTTCACCACTTTTGCAAATTCTAAGGCGTGAATAAAAGCATTTGTTGCCGTTTCAGAAAAATCAGTTGGAAAAAGAATACGTTTCATATCATTACATTTTAGAAGTTATTACCTCAAAGGTACACCTAAAATTAGGTTAATAATATGATATAAATCAGTTCATTATAACTTTTTTAAGATAAATTAGGGCGTGCCACCCCCTAGAAAAAAGGGCTATTTAGTAAACCGGTCAGGGCCCTTTTCCCTAGGGGCTGTCGGGCTATACGCGCTACTGCGGTAGCTAGCTTCTATCCCTCACGCACACACTGCACACAATCAACTTAAATCCTTTTCATCGCTTCTAATGTTTTAGTACCTTTGCAGTCAATACTCACACAAATGCTAAACAACGACGCCATAGTAGCACTAGCAACACCATCAGGAGCTGGAGCCATCGCCATCATAAGAATATCAGGACAAGAAGCCATCACCATTGGGGATTCGGTTTTCAAATCCATCAAAAACAAAAATTTATTAAATCAAAAAACACATACTCTTCACTTAGGTCATATTGTTGATGGTGCTAAAACCCTAGACGAAGTCTTGGTTTCTATTTTCAAAGGACCCAACTCGTACACGGGCGAGAACACCATCGAAATTTCTTGTCACGGCTCTACTTACATTCAGCAACAAATTATACAATTATTACTTCGCAAGGGTTGCCGCATGGCCGATGCCGGTGAATTTACCCTACGCGCTTTCTTAAACGGTAAATTAGACCTTTCGCAAGCCGAAGCTGTTGCCGATTTGATTTCGTCAGATAATGAAGCCAGCCACCAAATTGCGATGCAACAAATGCGTGGTGGTTTCTCGAACGAAATAGCCAAACTGCGTGAAGAATTATTGAATTTTGCTTCACTAATCGAACTCGAATTAGACTTCGCCGAAGAAGACGTAGAATTTGCAGACAGAACACAGTTTCACGAACTCTTAAACCGTATTGAGTTTGTCCTAAAACGCTTAATTGACTCCTTCGCCGTTGGAAACGTAATCAAAAACGGAATCCCGGTAGCCATTGTAGGTGAACCAAACGTTGGGAAATCAACGCTTTTGAACGCTTTATTAAACGAAGAACGTGCCATAGTCTCAGAAATTGCAGGAACCACTCGTGATACTATCGAAGACGAACTGGTGATTGGCGGAATCGGTTTCCGTTTCATAGACACTGCTGGAATCCGCGAAACTAGAGACATCGTAGAGAGCATCGGAATCAAAAAAACATTCGAAAAAATCGAACAAGCGCAAGTAGTTTTATATTTGTTTGATAGTTTAAAGTTTAAAGTTCAAAGTTCAGAATACATAATCGAAATTGAAAAGATCAAAAATCAGTTTCCTTTAAAACCTTTGGTTGTGGTAATCAATAAACTTGATTTGTTATCAGATCTTGAAATTAGTACTATTCAAAAAGAACTTGAAACCTTGAACATTAAACTAATTTTCCTGAGTGCTAAAGAGAAAATCGGTGTTGATGAACTTAAAAATCAGCTACTCTCTTTCGTAAACACAGGAGCACTTCGTAACAACGAAACAATCGTAACTAATACAAGACATTACGACTCATTACTAAAAGCATTAGACGAAGTTACTAAAGTTAAATACGGACTAGAAACGAACCTTTCTAGTGACCTAATGGCGCTGGATATCCGCGAAGCTTTATACCATTTCGGGATGATTACAGGTCAGGTTACGAATGATGAATTACTGGGGAATATTTTTGCTAATTTTTGTATAGGGAAATAAAAGCACTTTCTTTAAGTACTCTTAACTTTCTACAACTTGACTACCATTAATTTAGCTGTACTTTAGCTTTCTTGTAATAACTTTAATTCATACATTTGTTACACTTAATGTACACCTCAATACAAAAAAGGTGTAAAAATGTACACCTATGAATATTACTTTAAAGAAAAAGAAGTTAAAAAATGGTAAGTTCAGTCTATACCTAGAATTCTATAAGGGTTCTACTCTAAACTTAGATAGCAAAAGAATTCATTTAAGAGATTTCGAGTATTTAAAGTTATACCCTCATCAAGAACCCAAAACTGCTGCTGAAAAAAAAGAAAATAAAGAAATTGACAATTTAAGTGAACAAATTTTATCTATCCGTAAAGCGGAATACTTTCAAGGTAAGTTTGACATCAAAAACACTTCTAAGTCAAAAAGATTGTTTTTAGATTATTTTATAGAGAAAACGGAGGAAAAAATTGACTCTCTTAAAAACTACGGTAACTGGACGGCAACTTCACTTCATCTAAAAAGATGTATTTCATCAAATCTTACATTTGATGAAGTTGATGAGAACTTTGTCAAGCGAGTGCGTTTGTACTTTGACAAAGAAGCTAAAACAAAAAGTGATACTCCTCTATCACTTAATTCAAAATATTCTTATTACAACAAATTCAAAGCTTGTCTAAGAGCTGCATTTGATGATGGCTATTTATCAATCAATTATGCTTCGAAAACAAAATCATTTGAACAAGCTGAAAGTCAAAGAGAATATTTAACCTTTCAAGAATTACAACAACTAGCACAAACTGAATGTAAATATAACGTGCTAAAACGTGCCTTTATTTTTTCTTGTTTAGTAGGTTTGAGATGGTCCGACATCAATACCTTAGTTTGGTCAGAAGTAAGAGATGAAGACAATTCAAGTAGAGTTAATTTTAGGCAAGAAAAAACAGACGGTGTTGAATACCTGTATATCTCCGCTCAAGCACGTGAGTTATTGCAAACGCGACAATCTCCAACTGATAGAGTTTTTGTCGGTCTTAAATACAGTGCTGTTTACAATAACGAAATTGTTCGTTGGTGCAATCGTGCAGGAATATCAAAACATATCACTTTTCATAGTGCAAGACACACTAATGCGGTACTACTTTTAGAAAATGGGGCGGACATTTACACTGTATCTAAAAGACTTGGGCACAGAGAAATACGAACAACAGCAATTTATGCTAAAATTGTTGACCAAAAAATGAAAGAAGCTGCTAATTTAATACCTAATATAAATATTTAAATTATGGAAAATTTATTTAAAATAACTTATATATCAATTCTACTTAATTCTTTAATTCAATTAATAATTATTTTTAGATATTACAGGCCTCTTCTCCTAGAATACTTTGATAACAAAAAAATCAGTTGGAATTCAAATTTCGATAGAATGATTCTAGTCTCATTTATCCTATTCTTTTATTTAAGTCTTAATGTTAGTAAAACTTTATTGGGATCCCTAAATGATTTTAATTTTACTATTACATATTCAATTGTGCTGTTTTTATTTACTATTGTAATTTTTTTATTTCAAAAAATAGGAGTTGCAGAAAGAAATAAGTACAATTCAATTAGCTATAAAGAACCCGAATCAAAAACTTACAATCACTTATTAAATGAATCACAGCTGAAATATCTATTTAATGAGTTTAAGAAATACGAATATATAAGATTTGATTTTAACGAAAACAATTTTCTAAATAACTTTCTTCAAGAAAAAATTAAATTATCAAAAAAGCTTAGTGCAGTAGTTTTGTATCATCTATACAATAATTTGAAAGAGAATATTAACTCAGATAAGGATTTTAACTTAAAAAATTTCGTTCCATTTTTCCTTTCATATAAAAATGAACCGTTTAACTATGATTCTGTAAAAAACGGAAGTCAAACTGAGTATAGTAAAGAAATTGAAAATATTGAACGCATTTTTCAACAGATTCCAAAATAAACTTTCATTACATAGTTGACAATGTAACATCTAACACACTTGCTTTAATTGACATTTGCTACCATAACGATAAAACATATCACTTATGGAAAGCAATGCAATTATTCAAAAATTATCCCAATTAGAGAAACTAATAATTGGGTCAAACAAACAAATCTTCACTGTAGATGATGTTGTAAACTACACGGGGTTCTCAAAAAGTTATGTATATAAACTTGTACATACCAAAATACTCCCCTATTCAAAGCCGAACAATCGAACTTTATTTTTTTCTAAGACCGAAATTGACGAATGGTTACTTCAAAACAAGTCTAAATCAATCTCTCAGATTGAAAAAGAAGCTGCCAGTTACGTAAACTCGAAACGATAATTTTTTGAGTTATGATAGAGGTAAAAAACAATGCCCCTTCTGATTCGGAAATTAGAAAGGGCAAAATCTTTGATCTACACAGCAAAGATACTAGAAATAAAGGTACAATTGATATTATGGATCTTGAAATTGATTTTTTGAAACATAAAGAAACTAAAGGAAATGTATTCCCAATAGAAATTTATCCAAAAGCCATTCAAGAGATTATTATAGAGATTCATGATAAGCATTTATTTCCGATAGATTATATTGGAGCAGGCATTCTTTCAGCTGCTTCGGCTTCTATAGGTAAATCACATAAACTTGAAGTAAAACATGGATGGGAGGAAAAAGTAAACTTATTTATGGTAGTTGTTGGACAACCCGGCGATGCCAAAACACAAGCTTTAAAATTTTGCTTTAATCCTATACAGAATAGAGAGAGTCAATTATATGCTGATTATGAAAATCAATTAGCTGAATATGAAAGAACAAATTCAGAAAATTCAGAAAATAAAAACAAAGAAAAAAAACCAATCTTTAAAAGATACTTACTTAGCGATTTTACACCCGAAGCCCTAGTTTTAAATCACAGTAATAATAAGAAAGGTATTTGTATTTATGTAGATGAATTAAATGGATGGTTAAAAAATTTTAACCGTTACAATAGTTCAGGTGAGGCCGAAACATATTTAAGTTTATGGAGTGGAACACAAATTACAACAGATAGAGCTTCAGGAAAATCTCTTAGGCTCGAAGATCCTTGCGTAAGCGTTATTGGTAGTACTCAAATTTCCGTTTTAAAGGATTTTGGAAAGGATGGAAGATCAACAAATGGTTTTATGGACAGACTATTGTTTGTTTATCCAAACGATGAGAAAATATTGCGTTGGAACATCCAACAAGTAAATAAAGTACTATTCAATAATTACACCACACTCATTAATAATCTAATTGATTTGGGTGATAATGATCATACGATATCTACTGTTTTCACGATGGAAACTGAAGCAAAAGAATACTTATTCAGATGGCAAAATAATAGACCTGATAAGTTTTTCTTTGATTATGAACGAAGCGTCGAAATAAAACTGCAACAATATGTACTTCGATTTGCATTAATTCTTCAACTTATTCATTCAACTGTAGAAAGCGTATCAAAAAACCAAGTAGATATATCTTCTATCAAAGGAGCTATTCAATTATTTGACTATTTCTACAATAATGCTATTCAAGTACGAACAGAGATTCTTAAAAAGAACTATTTCGAAACTCTTACAGAACTTCAAAAAAATATTCTAAATGAACTCCCTAAAACATTTACAACAGCAGAAGGGTTAAAAATAGCTTGTAAGCTAATTGAAGGAAAACCTAGAGTGTCTGATAGACAATTTAAAACCTATCTAAAAGACGTCAAATTATTCAAAAGGCTTGCACATGGAAGTTATGAAAAAATAGTATAGACTTCACTTTCTTCACTTTCTTCACTTTGCGTATTAACCACTTGATTTACATTGGTTTAATATTATGTATTTGTGCAATATTAGTGAAGAAAGTGCAATTTAAAATTTTATCAAAAAAATGTAAAGTGAAGTCAAAATGAAACCAAAATGAAGTCTTAAAACCTTGTCAAACCTTACTATTACTGAAAAGTGAAGAAAGTGAAGAAAGTGAAGAAAGTGCAATACTATAAAATATGTATAAATACTCATTGCAGAAAAAATCAACTAAACATCAATGTCCTAATTGCAATAAAAAAAGGTTGGTGCTTTATATCGATTTAGAAACTAAAGAATACGTTTCGCATCTTGTTGGTAGATGTGATAGGGAAATAAATTGTGGTTACCACTACTCCCCTAGATCTTATTTTAATGATAACAATCAGCCATATGTTCCCAATATTAAATCTTGTCCATCTTTTGATCAAAAAGTTGATATTTCGATTCATGATAAAACTGATTTAACAAACACATTAATGCATTACAACGAAAACAATTTTATCCAATTCTTAAAATCAAAATTTGATAGTCAAGTGGTAGAAAAAATGACTTTTGACTATAAAATTGGAACCGCCAATTTCTGGAATTTTGGCACCATTTTTTGGCAAGTTGATTCAAAATATAATGTTAGAGGTGGAAAAGTCATCATATACAAGACTTCTGGAAAAAGAACTAATTATATCAACTGGATTCATTCGATAAAAATAAAATCACAACAAATAAAAAACTTCAACTTAAGTCAATGTTTTTTTGGAGAGCACTTGATTAACAATTGCGCCAATACTGTCGCCATCGTTGAATCTGAAAAAACAGCATGTATAATGAGCATACTATTCAAAAAATATATGTGGATAGCTGCCGGAAGCTTAAATGGTTTAAATGATTTTAAAATGGAAGTTTTACGAAATCGAAGAATTATTCTATATCCAGATTTAGGTAATTATGGATTAAATGGAAGTCCTTTTACAATTTGGAAATCTAAGTGTGAGCATTTCAAAAGTAAAGGCTTTGACATTGAAATTTCGGATTTATTAGAAAAGAATGGAACTATCCATCAAAGAGAAAAAGGTTATGATATTGCTGATTATTTTTTACAAAACATAAATCAAGAACCAAAAATCATACTCTCAAACCAGCAAAAATTGATTGATAAATTGAACTTAAAAAATAAGAATTTAAAAATTCTAATTGATCTATTTGATCTTACTGATCAATTTGGCAACTCAATCTCATTGTCTACAAAGCAGTAGCAAGTCAAAAAATAAAATCATTACTATTTTTCTTTTTTAAACCTTTAAAATAAAAATATCATGAATAAAAAACAAGTACGGAAAATACCAAATGAAAATATAGTTGAAAATTTAAGTTTTGAACCCTTTAGATCCAATCAAAATAAAATACAGTTTATCAGAGGGCCTTAATTCATCTTTTTCCCTTTAAGCTTGGGGGTTTAGTTTAGTCTGAACATATGTAATTGCAACTAAACCTAAAAATATGTCTAAAGCTTAAAGGGGTAAAAAGTTTTATCTGGTACATTCTAATTTGATCAATTTGCATTTCTAAAAAAACTCAATATGAAAATGTTGAAATGCTGAAATATTGAAATGTGGAAATGTTAAAATATGGAAATGTTGAAATGTTGAAATATGGGAATGTGGGAATGTGGGAATGTTGAACTTAATTAATTAATTAATTTAAAAAAAATAAAATAACTAGTTAGTAAATTATACAACTCAATTACCTAATTAAAATTCTATCATTGAGGATACATAGATAAAACTAAAAAACGATAAATAAAAAATGTTAGCAAGGTAGGTTTTTCTCGCGAAAATCTTATAATACTTACAAAAGTAAAAACTCGTAAACTCATTTTTAATAACATTTTTAAATATAAATTATATGAAAAATAAAGGTGGTGCACCAAAAAAAAACGACGATGAAAAATTACAATATCGAAAAAATCTATCTTTTACTTTACCTGAGTACGACATGTTGGTGGAGAAAGGGCTGGCAGATGGGACAATACTGAAGACCATTGTAATGAATACCTTAGCTGGTAAAAAGATACAAATAAACACCAACAAAGACCCCAATTTCATTGCTGAACTAAATAGAATTGGAATTAATATCAATCAAATAGCAAAAAAATGCAATAGTAGTGATGAGTTAACCGCTAGTGATCTAAGTAATCTTTGGTCTACACTTGATGAACTAACAAAGTTAATAACGACAGGATAACTAATCTAAGTCAATCATCGAACATAGGACCGCTTTTAAGATACTTAATGATGATTCACTTTCTGATATTGATGAAAAAAATCAATCCATTGAGAAAGAGAAAACTAAGATTGTAATAAAAACGGAGTTGCCTTTGATGCAACTCCGTTTTGCTATTCATCTAATCTGTAAATAAAATCAAGATTAGAATGTTCATCATACACTCTTTCAACGTCAATCGTGAAATCTTTTTTACCGGTTCGAATTCCTTTACAATACTCCTCTATAAATGGCGTAAAGCCATCGACAACCATAACAGAATTATTTCCTGTAGAAGAATTAATCACATTTCTCTTTACTTCTGTAGTTGCTGGATTTAATATTAGTTCTCCATTTTCATAGATAAACAAATCGATTTGAGGTTCACTTAGAGTTACATCCTTTTTTGAATATTCGTTATTGTTCATGATTTAAAAAATTAATAGTTCTCTTCAAAGATACATTATATTAACCAACTTTAACTTACAAATATTTAGTTCATGATATTTCAAAAAACTCACAATTAAAATATTCAATCCTGAATACCGACTTAACTTAATACATTACAATAATCATCGTAATTTACATTACTGACAAAATAAAAAAAAATGTTTAACCGGTAATTTTTTTTCTCTTTGACTCTTAAAACTTGATCTAAACTACCCATCAAAAAAACTTGCAACCCCTGTATTTATGGGTTTTTACTAAAATACGAGGTTTGATTCAGAATTAAGGAGGTTTAAAACCTTCATTTACAGTAAAAATCATATTTTAAATGTGCCCAGAAAAACAGAACAATTTAAAAAATCAATAAAAAATGCATAATTATTTTAGTACATTTTGGATATGCAAATAAGTAAATCAGCAGACAATTTAATTTAAAATATTAAATATGACATTATTAGTAATGAATTAGTACTTTAATGATAAAATTAAAAAATTAGCTAGCAATGATTTTTTTTTTATTTATTTCCCCTTTCAATAAGTTTCTTCTACTTTCTTTAGTTTTTCTTTTAGTAACGACTTTACTTTTCTTACATTTACCCTTAAAGACAAAAATAGGAAATGAAGTTCAACGAAGATTCAAGAGTTAAAATACCTGCTTTATTACATTTAGTAAGATTAGGGTATGAATATATTTCAATTAAAGATCAAATTCGAATTGAAGAAAACAACATTTTCTCTTCTATTTTTGTTTCTAAAATTTGTCAAATAAACAATATCTCCGAACAAGAAGCTTTACGGGTATTAGATGAAATTAATCTTGAATTAGATTACGAAGATCTTGGGAAGAAATTCTACGAAAGAATAACTGCTACATCTGGAATCAAATTAATTGATTTCGAAAAATTTGAAAACAATAGTTTTCATATAACTACTGAATTAACGTGTAAATCTGGGGATGAAGAGTTTCGACCTGACATTACGGTTTTGATCAATGGTATACCTTTAGCTTTTATTGAAGTTAAGAAACCACATAATAAACAAGGTGTTATTGACGAACGAAACAGAATCAATACTCGATTTAAAAACAAGCATTTTAGACGTTTTGCCAATATATCTCAATTGTTAGTTTTTTCTAATAATATGGAATATGAAGATGGTATTGTAGAGCCTATTTTTGGAGCTTTCTATGCTAGTCCATCTTACGGGCAGGTTTCCTTCAATTATTTTAGAGAAGATCTTGATTATCCAGTAAAACAATCACCACTCAATCTAAGTGATAGTGTAGAGAATGCACTATTGAAAGATAATAATTTAATGGTTATCAAACACTCACCAGAGTACATAACCAATAAGCAAGACAACACACCAACCAATCGTATTTTAACTTCATTATTTAGTAAAGAGCGTTTAAAGTTTCTTTTGAAGTATGCCATTACTTATGTAGAAGAGGAAAACTTAGGTAAGATTTCGTATCAGAAACACATCATGCGATACCCTCAATTGTTTGCAACCCAAGCAATAGCTGCCAAATTAGACCAAGGACAAAATAAAGGCATTATTTGGCATACACAAGGATCTGGAAAAACAGCCCTAGCCTATTACAACGTAAAGCATTTAACAAACTACTATTCAAAAAAACAAATCATTCCTAAGTTTTACTTTATTGTAGATCGTATTGATTTATTGATTCAAGCTTCAAGTGAATTTGCCAATAGAGGTTTGAAAGTCAAGCAAGTTAATTCTAAACAAGATTTTATAAAGGATCTACAGGTTATTGGAGCAATTCACAATGATAGCGGAATTCCCGAAATTACAGTAGTCAATATTCAAAAATTCTCAGAAGATGCAACGGCATTGATAAATGTGGCTTATGATATCAATATCCAACGTGTTTACTTTTTAGACGAAGCCCACAGAAGCTACAATCCAAAAGGAAATTATTTAGCCAATTTGATCAATTCAGATCGTTCTGCAGTAATAATTGCTTTGACAGGAACTCCTTTATTGAAAGAAGTTGCAAAAGATTACGATTCTAAAATGCTGTTTGGTAATTATTTCCACAAATATTACTACAATATGTCTATTGCAGATGGATATACTCTTCGACTTATTCGAGAGCAAATTGAAGGTAATTTCAAGATGCAGATGAAAGAGGTAATGGATAAAATAAAAGTCTTGAAAGGTGATGTCACCGCAAGAGCTATCTATGCTGATCCAAAATTTGCAGCCCCTCTTTTGGATTATATTACCACCGATTTAATTAAATTTCGAAAAGACAACCAAGATACTACCCTTGGTGGCATGGTTGTTTGTGATTCAGCCATTCAAGCCAAAGAGTTATTTAGCATATTCCAAGAGCGATATGGAATTCAAGAAACAGATGCTAGTATTTTGATGGCAGCAGAACCACCTTCAAAATATGGTAATAAAGAAGAGCCAAAATTGACCGCAGCTTTAATTTTACATGATGAGAATGACAAATCTATTCGCAAGGAATTAATCACGGCTTACAAGAAATCAAAAGTAGACATTTTGTTTGTCTATAATATGTTACTCACCGGTTTTGATGCCAAACGATTGAAAAAATTATATTTAGCTCGTGTGATTCAAGATCATAACCTTTTACAAACTTTAACACGTGTAAATCGCCCGTACAAGACGTACCAATACGGTTATGTTGTCGATTTTGCTGATATTTCGAAAGCTTTTGATCGTACTAATAAAATGTACTTTGACGAGTTACAGGAAGAATTAGGTGACGAAATGGAAATGTATTCCTACCTATTCAAAACCGAAGAAGAAATCCAGCAAGAGATTAAAGAAATAAAAGAAACTTTATTTCATTATGATACCCAAAACAGAGAATTATTTTCTCAGCAGATCGGACAAATTACTGATAAAAAAGAGTTACTACGCTTAATCAAGGCTTTACGCACTGCCAAAGAATTAAAAAATATAATTGCTATCAATGGTTATGATGCTTTGGATGGTATTGCTGATTTAGAAGTTTGGAATCGCTTATTATCAGAAGCACAGAACCGTCTAAACAATCTAAATTTTGTGGATAGCATTGGAAATGAAGAGACTTCTAAAAACTTAATTAATGTTGCTCTTGAAGATATCATTTTCGAATTTATAAAAGTAGATGAGAGCGAATTAGTGCTAGCAGATGAATTCAAAAACATATTACGTAAAACTAGAGAATCATTGCAAAATAATTTTGATCAACAGGATCCACAATTTGTAAGTTTGCGTGAAGAATTGGAACGCATTTTCAAAAAGAAAAATTTGAGCGAAGTGACCCAGGCCGATATGATTGCAAACATGCACTTGCTTCAAAAAATATACGATCAAGCCAAGGAACTGAACCGAAAAAATGCGTTATTGCGAGCGAAGTACGAAAATGACGAAAAATACGGTCGTATTCATAAACGACTTAGCGAGAAAGGAACACTAAATGCCAAAGAAATGCAGCTACACAATGCCCTAATGCAAGTAAAACAGCAAGTAGATGATAAGCTCGAAGGACAAGAAGACATGATTAAAAACGAAGCTTACTTTAAGCGCTATTTAAAGCAATTAGTAGTGCACGAGTTTAAAAAGAAAGAACAGATCGAAATGGATCAGGACATGAAAAACAAAGTGAGCGATTTGATCGCCAACGAATATTTACAACAATTTCAATACAGATAAGAGAACATGACGCAGGATATTAATTTTATGACCAAAACCAAATCACTTATTGACAACCTAAAAAGTGTTTGTGCCAACTATGGTTTGGGGAATGATGGAAACGAATTTAAAATTATAACACAGGTATTTTTATACAAATTCTTAAACGACAAATTTAGATATGCCGTAAAGCAAGAAAATCCTGAATTGGTAAAATCAGAAACGTTTTCGGCGGCTTTGATGGAATTATCAGATGATGATTACTCTGATCTTATTGACTCACTTGACCCGAATATTCCAAGATTACAGCCTGAGCATTTAATATCACATTTGTTTACCAA
>CAXBGV010000034.1:0-14136 GCA_963975235.1 uncultured Flavobacterium sp.
TTTTCGCAAACTGAATATAAAATTAACAACAATAAAAATGGCAGTTTTATCAAAAATTAGACAACGTTCCGCTTTAATGATTGCAGTAATCGCATTTGCTTTATTCGCATTTATCATTGGAGATTTATTCAAAAGTGGTAGTTTCAATAGTACATCAAAAGATGTAGGGAGCATCAATGGAAAGGATATTTCATTTGAGGATTTTAGAATTAAGGTTAGTAATGTTGAGAAAAGTGGTCAAGGTATCACTTCTACAGCAGCAGCGAGTAGAGTTTGGGATCAAGAGGTTTCAGTAGCTTTATTAACTTCTGAATTTGATAAATTAGGATTAAGAGTAGGTGAGAAACACATACTTGAAATCTTTAAAGCAGATCAAAGTATTGGGCAAAATCCAATGTTCTTGAATACTGCTGGTGTTTTTGATATTGCTAAATTCAAAGAGTATTTTAAATCAAATCCTGCACAAGCGCAGTTTTTGAAAGATAAAGAGAAAGATGCTGAGCTTAATGCTAAATTTCAAATCTATAACACATTGGTAAGATCAGCGATTTTCACCACTGATGTTGAAGGTAAGTTACAGTATGAGATGGAAACAAACAAAGTAAGTTTTGCTTACGTTGCTGGTTTGTATTCGACAATAAAAGATAGTGATGTAAAAGTTACAGATGCTGAGATTGTTGATTACATGAAAAAGAACGAAAAGAAATTCAAGTCAGAGGAGTCTCGTGAGGTAGAATATGTTGTAATTGAAGACAAAGCATCAAAAGAAGATGAGGCTGAAGTAAAAACAAGAATCAATCAATTGTTATTAGGAAGTGTAGTTTACAATCAAGCTACAGGTAAAAATGATACTTTAGCTGGTTTTAGAAACGCTAAGAATGTAGAGGAGTTTGTAAACTCAAATTCTGATGTTCCTTACGATTCTAGTTATGTGGCTAAAAAAGATTTACCTGCTATTGATGCTGATCAATTGTACAACCTTGCTCCAGGTCAGGTTTATGGTCCTTACCTTTTTGGTAACTACTACTGTATTTCTAAGTCCTATGGTAAAAAATTAGGTGTAAATGCTAAAGCTAGTCATATCTTGATTAGTTATGAAGGAACTAAAGTTCCAAATCAAAAAGAAAGCAGAAGTAAAGATGAGGCAAGAGCGAAAGCAGAGTCTATCTTAGCACAAGTAACTGCTAATCCTGATAGTTTTTTAATGTTGGCTTTTCAGAGTTCTGATGATTCATCAGCTCAACAAGGTGGTGATTTAGGTTATTTTGGTCCAAATCAAATGGTAAAGCCATTTAACGATTTTGTTTTTAATAATGGAATTGGTAAAGTTGGTTTAGTAGAAACGGATTTTGGTTTTCATATTATTAAAATTACAGATAAGCAAGATGGAATACGTTTAGCTACTGTAGCTCTTAAGTTAGAAGCTTCAGAAGCGACTTCTGACAAAGTGTTTACTCAGGCTACTAAATTTGAGATGGAAGCTGCAGATAAAGATTTTTCTACTTTGGCGAAACAAATGAAATTAACTGTTTCTGGACCATTAGCTTTAGGAGCTATGCAAGAAAACTTTGGTCCGTTAGGAAATCAAAGATCAATTGTGAGATGGGCTTTTGAAAAAGATTCTAAAATAGGTTCAGTAAAAAGATTTGAGGTTGCAAATGTAGGTCACGTAATTGCAAGAGTGAAAAGTATTGATGATTCAGGTTTAGTTCCTGTTACACAAGCTAGATCTTTTGTGGAGCCTTTACTTAAGAATAAAAAGAAAGCTGAATTGATTAAAGCGAAAATGACAGGTTCTTCTTTAGAAGCGATTGCAAAAGCAACGGGTTCAAAAGTAGAGCAAGCTGCAGATGTAGTTTTAGCTAACCCAGTTTTGGCTGGTGGTGTAGGTCAAGAGCCTAGAGTAGTAGGTACTGCTTTTGCATTGACTGCTAATAAAGTATCTGCTCCTATTGAAGGATCTACTGGTATCTATGTAGTAAAAAATATAAGCACAACTAAAGCTCCAGCTATAAAAGATTTTAGCCCTTATGTTGCGAAAATCAAAGGACAAACTGCTGGTGATGTAAATAGGGTGTTACCTGCGCTTAAAGATAAGGCAGAAATTGAAGATAATAGAAAACAATTTAATTACTAAGAATGCCTAGTTAATTATTATTCATAAAAAACTCGATACTTAGTATCGAGTTTTTTTATGCTTTAAAGTTTCGTTTCTATTATTACAATATCATTTGCTCATACGATAATACGGTTTCAAATCCTTTAGATTTGAAGTAGTCTTTGGGGTTGGTCTCGCTTAGGACCATTACAAAGTCACCTCCCCAAGCGCCAAGACTTTTTACGGTTCCATTAAAGTCAGGAAATAAGGTTTCTTGTACTGTGCTGGTTTCTAAAAGATGGCTTAGTAGTGCTTCATGTTGTTCTATAGCTATTGTAAATATCGGTAACGTTGATGCCTGTATAGTTGCAGCAGTTAGGTTGTTTACTGCTGTTATATTTTTGGCTAGTTCCGTTTTTGTATTATTTTGATAATTGCTTATTGCTGTTTTGCTGTTTTGTTTTTTATTTAGGTAAACAAAATAGATGGAATTGCTAAAAGCGGGTTCAAAGTTCACTTTTTGGACCTGTGGTTCTTGGTCGACTATTTGATAAATTATAGGTTCGTCGTTTTGAGCGCACGCAATGTCGTAACCACTACCACCAAAACTTGATTTGAGCAGTGTGAAGGCATTTATTTGCGTCCATTGCGCAATGTTGTTGATTAGTGTCGATGATGTGCCTAAACCCCATTGTCGAGGAAATGTAAGTTGTGTTGAGATAATTAAGCCTTTGCTCTCGTCAATAAAAGTGCTATTGGCTAAATAAGCTTGATGTAGTATTTTGATTAAGGTATCTTCTATTGATGTTGGTTCAAAATCAGCTGTTGCTATTATGGTTGAAAAGGGGAGTACTGTTTTGAACCAAATACTACCATCAGCATCATAGCTTGTCCAGTGTATTTCGTTGTTTTTGCCTTGTTCGACAATTAAAGATTGTCCGAATTTTGTTGGTAAGGCAAATGCTTTTGCTCCATCTAAAACGAGGTACTCTCCGGTGATTAATAGTTTTCCGTTGCTGTAAAATGTTTGTTTCATTTGACTGGATTTTGTTCAGAATCAGATTCTTTTTAGCCCCGATAGAAATGGAAATCCTTTTTAATGGGCTTTGTTTGACAAACAAAGCTCATTAAAAAGATTGAAGCGAATAGCGGGATTAGCTCCTAAAAAAAAGGATTGTTTTTTATTTCCTTATGTTTTCAATTAGATCTACCACCGCACTATGGGAAACAGCTTGGTTTTTAAAATGGTTTCTAATAGTGATTCGCTCGGCCTCAGTTGCATCAAATTGATTTAGGATGTTGTTTAAGTGCATTTTCATATGGCCATCCTGTATTCCTGTTGTTGTTAAGGAGCGCAATGCTGCAAAGTTTTGTGCTAGTCCTGCTACGGCTACAAATTGCATTAGTTCGCGTGCCGATGGGTTCTCGAGCATCTCTAGTGATAATTTTACCAGTGGATGCAAGGAAGTTAGACCACCTACAGTTCCTAATGCTAATGGTATTTCTAGCCAAAAGGTAAAGGTGTCATTCTCTATTTTTGCATGGGATAAACTGGTGTAGGTACCTGATTTTGCTGCATAGGCATGTATGCCAGCTTCGACTGCGCGAAAGTCATTACCGGTTGCTAGAACTACGGCATCTATGCCATTCATTATTCCTTTGTTGTGTGTAACGGCTCTAAAGGGTTCTACTTCGGCTATTTGAACTGCTTGAACGAAACGTTGAGCAAAGTCGAGCGGATTTTCAATATGTTTTTCTTGTAAATCGGCTATTGGGCAGGATACTTCGGCGCGAACGATGCAATTAGGTACATAATTTGAGAGTATACTCATGATGACTTGAATTTCCTTTTCGGATTCTGAGAAAAGGGAATAGTGGCTTGCTTCTTCTTTTAGTGTTTTAGCAAATTGTTCAAGACAGGAATTTATAAAATTGGCTCCCATGCTGTCTTTAGTTTCAAATGTAGCGTGGAGTTGATAGTAATTAGGAAGTAAATTTGTTTTGTCCTCAAGGGTGATGTCAAGAATTCCACCACCTCTTTTTTGCATATTTTTTGTGATGGCCTCTGTTTGAGTAAAGAACTTTTGCTTGGTGCTTACAAAAAACAATGCCAGTTTAGACGGATCTCCGTTGTACATAAAGTGTACTTGTCCTATTTTTTCGGTATTGATAACTGTTGCTTTGAAGCCGCCTCTCGTAGACCAAAATTTAGCAGATTTTGATGCTGCAGCAACTACTGAACTCTCTTCGATTGCCATAGGAATGGTGCTATACTTTCCGTTAATTAGGAAATTAGGAGCTACTCCAAGCGGAATATAGAAGTTTGTTATGGTGTTCTCGATGAATTCATCGTGTAGTTTTTGTATTTTTTCATCAGAATTCCAATAGTTCTTTAGCAATTTTATTGCTTCTGTTGGAGTCGAAAAATATTCTTTGGCAATCCAATCGATTTTTTCTTCTTTCGATAATTTAGAAAATCCTGCTACGGCGTTATTCATTCTCAATAGATTATATTATAATTAATTGCAAAGATACATTTTTAGCTGTTTCGATTTTAAATTTAGTAGCTGGAATAAAGGTCTTTTGGTTATTTGCTTTTAACTTTTAACATAACAAATGTTAGATAATTGTAAAATTTTCACTAAAATTGGGCTACTTTTTACATATCAATCAATAATATGAAGTCAAAACATTTTTCGGTCTTATTTTTATTTTTGTGTGTCAGTATTTTTGCACAACAAAAAATTACTGTTGAGCAAATTTATAATGGTACTTTTCGCGCTCAAGGAATGGATGCATTGCAGTCCTTAAAAAATACAAATCAGTATACTGTTCTCAATATGGATCGTGCCTCTAGAAGCATGCAAATTGATGTCTATGATTTTGCTACTTTAAAAAAGTCGGCCACTTTAATAGATACTAAAGATCATAAAGGTTTGCCATTGATCGATGGCTATACATTTGATGCTACCGAGAAAGCGATGTTATTGGCCTGCAATTCTAAACAAATTTTTCGCCATTCGTTTACAGCAGATTATTATTTGTATCAAATCGCTACAAAAGAATTAACTAAGTTATTCGATTTTCAAATTCAAGAACCCACTTTTTCGCCAGACGGAAAGAAGATTGCGTACGCGAGAGATAATAATTTATATGTTTACGACCTTGCATCTAAACAAACGACGCAAATTACCACAGACGGTAAAAAAAATGCGGTCATTAACGGTATTACTGACTGGGTTTATGAAGAGGAGTTTGCTTTTGTAAAAGCTTTTGATTGGAGTGCAGACAGTAAGAAGTTAGCTTACATACGTTTTGACGAAAGCGCAGTCCCAGAATTTTCGATGTCGATGTTTAATAAAGATTTGTACCCTACAGTAGAGACTTTTAAGTATCCAAAAGCGGGAGAAAAAAATGCAATTGTTTCCTTGCACCTGTTTGATGTTACTACCAAGGTTGCAAAAACAGTAGATTTAGGAAAGTACAATGATTTTTATATTGCAAGAATGCAGTGGACAAAAGATGCCAACGTACTATCGGCTCAGGTTTTAAATCGTCATCAGGATAATTTAGATTTACTTTTTATCGATGGGAATTCAGCAAATACTACTGTTGTACTTAATGAAAAGGACAAAGCTTATGTTGATGTTACAGATAACTTAACTTTTTTGAAAGACAATAGCTTTATCTGGACTAGTGAGAAAGATGGTTTTAATCATATCTATTTGTATGATAAGACAGGAAAGTTGAAAAACCAAGTTACTAGTGGGAAATGGGAAGTAACCGCATACTATGGTTTTGATGAAAAATCGAATACAGTTTTCTACCAATCTACAGAGAATGGTTCGATTAATAGAGCAATTTACAGTGTTGGTTTAAACGGTAAAGGTAAAAAAGCATTGTCTTCAAAAACAGGAACCAATGCAGCTACATTTAGTCCTAATTTTCAATATTTTATTACTAGCTTCTCTAGTGCAACTCAACCTACTCTCTATACACTAAATAATGCTAAAGATGGAAAGCAGTTGCAGGTGATACAAGATAACGCTGCACTAACAGCTAAGGTAAAAGGATTTGATTTACCTACGAAAGAATTTTTTGTTCTTAAAACGGATAAAGGAAATGAATTGAACGCATGGATGATTAAACCAAAAGATTTTGATCCTTCTAAAAAATATCCTGTATTTATGTTCCAGTATTCAGGTCCAGGCTCACAACAAGTTGCAAATACTTGGTCAAGTTCAAACGACTATTGGTTTATGATGTTAACGCAACAAGGCTATATTGTTGCCTGTGTAGATGGAAGAGGAACTGGATATAAAGGTGCCGATTTTAAAAAAGTTACTCAGTTAGAATTGGGGAAATACGAAGTAGAAGACCAAATAGATGCTGCAATGGTTATAGGGAACTACCCTTATGTTGATAAAGCGCGAATAGGTATTTTTGGATGGTCGTTTGGAGGTTTTATGGCTTCTAATTGTATCCTTAAAGGGAATGATGTCTTTAAAATGGCAATAGCTGTAGCACCTGTAACTAACTGGAGATTTTACGACAGTATTTATACGGAGCGTTACATGCAAACACCGCAAGAAAATGCAAGTGGATATGATGAGAATTCACCAATTAATCATGTAGAGAAATTAAAAGGAAAATACCTTTTAATTCACGGAAGCGGTGATGACAATGTGCACGTGCAAAACTCTATGCAAATGATGGAGGCCTTAATTCAGGCTAATAAACAATTTGATTCACAAATTTATCCAGATAAAAATCACGGTATTTACGGAGGAATGACAAGAATTCAGTTGTACAATAAAATGACAAATTTCATTAAAGAGAACTTATAATATGACAAACACAGCAGCGGCTAATCAAACATTTTTTGGCCACCCTAAGGCACTTTTTATTCTGTTTTTTACAGAAATGTGGGAGCGGTTTTCTTTTTACGGAATGAAAGCACTACTTATTTTCTATTTAACAAAATACCATCTTTTTTCTGATGACTCAGGTAATTTATTAATCGGAAGTTATGCCGCGTTGGTATATGCCGTACCGGTAATTGGTGGATTTATAGCTGATAAGTATTTAGGTTTTAGGAAAGCTATCGTTTTTGGAGGTATAATGCTTGTTCTTGGACATATAGGAATGGCTTATGAAGGTAATGCTGCTACTGAATCGATAACCGGTGAGATTACGAGAGATAATGTCGCACTACAAATTTTTTATTTTTCACTTTCGTTGATCATAGTAGGTGTTGGTTTTTTAAAGGCCAATATATCCTCTTTAGTGGGAGAGTTGTACGTCAAAGGCGATAAACGAAGAGATTCTGGATTTACTATTTTCTACATGGGAATAAATCTTGGTTCGTTTTTAGCAACGCTAATATGTGTTTGGCTTGGAGAAAGCTACGGTTGGAGCTATGGATTTGGTGCTGCTGGAGTCGGGATGTTCTTTGGTTTGATTACATTTATATCTGGTCGAAAATTATTACTGGGTAATGGCGAGTCTACTAATCCTGCCTTTTTAGAAAAGAAGACGGTTGGTATAAAAAACGAATATTTGATTTATTTGTTTAGTGTATTATCCGCTTTGTTATTTTGGCAGATGGTTCAAAATCATACCGCAGTTTCTATTTCTTTGCAAGTTGCAGGAGGGGTTTCTTTTCTTTACATTTTGTATTACTCCATAACTCAATTAGATGGTAAAGCTAGACAGCAACTAATTGCATTAACAATATTAATCGTTTTTACAATAGTGTTTTGGGCCTTGTTTGAACAAGCTTACACATCGATGAATTTGTTTGCAGACCGAATTTTAGATCGTACAATCTTTGGAGTTGAAGTTTCGGCGGGTCAATTTTTAAGCTTTAATGCATTGTTTATAATTTTGCTTGCGCCGGTTTTTGCTTGGATTTGGCCAGCTTTAGGTAAATATAATCCTAATACAGCTGTCAAATTTGCATTAGCGTTAGCATTAGTTGGACTCGGTTTTGGTGCCTTGGTAATGGGTATTAATATTTCAGGTGCTGGAAAAGTTGCAGCAATTTGGTTAATTTTGGCTTACTTCTTGCATACCTGTGGAGAGCTTTGTCTTTCTCCAGTTGGACTTTCTGCGGTGACTAAATTATCACCGGTTAAAATTGTTGGTTTTATGATGGGAGTTTGGTTCTTGGCGACAGCAAGTTCAGAGTTTATTGCTTCGGTCCTAGCGAATATTGCATCTGTTGATACATCAAACGGTTTGGCTCCGGACTTAAACATAGCAAAAGAAAGTTACTTGGAATTATTCCAGTATTTATTTTATACTGGTTTGGGATTTGGTCTTTTGCTATTGGTTATCTCTCCGTTGATTAAAAAATTAATGCACGGTGTTGATAAGGAATTAAACAACTAACAGCTAATACAAATTAATTAATATTATAATTCTATTTTTATGAATCAAAATACCACTGACGAATTTTTTAAAGACCCTGTTTTAGGTCATCCTGCCGGATTATTTGTATTGTTTTTTACCGAAATGTGGGAACGTTTTTCGTTTTACGGAATGCGATCGCTGTTAATTTTATTTTTGACTACTTCAATGGTAGATGGTGGATGGGAGTGGACTCGTGAAAACGCTTCTGCTTTGTTTGGGTCATATGTTGGTCTTGTTTACTTATCGACTATGTTAGGAGGCTATTTTGCAGATAAAGTCATTGGATTTAGATGGGCGGTAATTCTTGGTGCTGCATTAATGACGCTAGGTCATGCATCGATGGCTTTAGAAACAGAATTTACTATTTATTTAGGCTTAATACTCTTGGTTTTTGGTAATGGTTTTTTCAAACCTAATATGACTTCTATATTGTCAGTAATGTATAAGGATCGTCCAGAGAAGAAAGATGGTGCTTATACTTTATTTTATATGGGTGTAAATGCAGGAGCTTTCTTTGGTATTTTACTTTGCGGCTACCTAGGTGAAAAAGTAGGATGGAGTTATGGATTTGGTTTAGCTGGTATTTTTATGTTCTTTGGGATGTTGCAATTTTGGTTGTCTCAAAATATTTTTGGAGACATTGGTTTAAAACCGAATGAAGAAAGTGTAGCTAAAGCTGAAGCATTAGATAAAGATAAAAGAAATCCCTTTTCAGGTTGGCAATTGGCCGTTATTGCGGTATCAAGTACTTTAGGATTATTATGGATTTTAAATGATCCTGCATCAAAAATATCTGGAGGTAAAATAAATGTGTTTAGTTTTCTAGGCGAAAATGGTAATTCAATAGCTATTGTTACAGCCTTGATATTGTTTATTTTATTATTGATTTATCGTTTTACTCAATACTCTAAAATAACAAGAGAAAAATTAATTGCAGTTACTTTCTTTGCCTTTCTTACTATTTTCTTTTGGGCAATTTTTGAACAGTCACCAAATAGTTTGACAATTTTTGCGAACGATTATACAAATAGAGTTTTAGAAGGTAGTTGGAGCGTTGTTTTCTTGGTAATTAACTCTTTAATTACTATCGTACCCTTGGCTATTATCACATATGTGTTGTATTTAATGTTTAAAAGAACATTTAAACAGTACGCTATGGCAAATATCATTTTGAGTTTTAGTTTTTTAATTATTTGGATTATCGCAATTTGGATGTTGACCAAAGATTATTATACTGCGGGTTATCTAGTTTTATCTGATTCGACATTAGCGACTTTAAAAATAGAGAAAGTAACTTTGGTTCTTACTGAAGTTCCTGCGACATGGTTTTCTACTTTGAACTCCTTGTTTATTATTACCTTAGCACCCTTATTTTCTAAATGGTGGGAAAGTAAATACAATCCGTCGGCTAATTTAAAATTCGGAATCGGAATGTCATTGCTGGGTGTTGGAATGGCTTGTATTGCATTTGGAGCTAACGGTATAGAAGCTGGTGCAAAAACAGCGTCAGTAAGTATGATTTGGCTGGTATTAGTGTATCTTTTCCATACTATGGCAGAATTATGTATCTCTCCTGTAGGACTATCTTATGTGAGTAAATTAGTTCCAGCTAGAATGATTGCATTTATGTTTGGTGTATGGTATTTAGCAGTTGCTATTGGTATGAAAGGTGCTGGTATGTTTGGTGAAAATATCGATAAGATTGCAGATGAACATGGTTTAAGTTATTTCTTTTGGATGTTAACACTTATATCGGTTGCAGTTGGTTTGTTTTCTGTTGCAATGTCTCCAGTTATTAAAAAATTAATGCATGGTGTTAGATAATATACACTGGTTTATTCAAATTATTAAAAATTCATGAAGAAGATATTTTTTAGCTTAACAATGCTTTTTACAGCTGTAATCATGCATGCACAAAGCCCAGGTGTTTCTGATAAATTAAGTGGCTCAACGTGGCACACTGATATCAATGAAGCTTTAGTTGTCAGTAACAAAGAAAAGAAGCCTTTGTTTCTCTTTTTTACGGGAAGTGATTGGTGTGGATGGTGCGTTAAATTGCAAAATGAAGTTTTGAAAACGCCAGAGTTCAAAAAATGGGCCGCAGACAATGTTGTGTTAGTTGAGTTAGATTTTCCCAGAAATAACCAGCAGACTCCTCAGATGCAAAATCAAAACAATCAGGTTTTACAAGCTTTTGGAGTTCAGGGGTTCCCCACAATACATCTAGTAAAAGCGGTTCAACAAGAAGGTAAGGTCAATTTTCAAGGGATGGGTAGTACAGGCTACGTTCCTGGTGGTCCTACAGCTTTTTTAGCAGTTGCCAACGGCATTATTCATACTCAAAATTAAATTAATTTATTTTGAAAAATCCCTTTTCAGCAGTAGCATGAAAAGGGATTTTTTGTTTTTTACAACTTGCTTCCCATTGTTTTTGCAAGGATTTGTAATTAGTTGCGTCAGCAATAACTTGTTTAGGGTGCAGATTTTTTAGTACTCTATCAAAATTTAATTTTGGAGAGTTTGTTAGTACAACGATATCAGGTTTTAGTTGCGAGGCATAAACACTCGTGCTGTCTATTATCAAAATGCTTTTGTTCTTGTAGTACATCATATTAGATAAACTTTTTTTAGAACTAAGAGTGCTAAAGTTTGCTAATAGGTAGGAGCGTACAATGGTACTACTATAGTCTTTTTTGTTTAATTCGTCGTTTGTAAACACGGTTGCTGTAGTTCCATTACGCTCAAGGATAATGCTGTTTTTTTTCGAGTTTAAAACAATCCATTCTTGCTCATTTTGTAGAGTAAATTTATTGTATAGTTGACCAATTTGTAGAATTAGTATAAATGACAACACACTAATTAATTTTGTGAACGTAGGTTTTTTTAAGTAGAGTATAGCAGTTATTATAATTGAGTAGGAAGTGAGTAGAAGAAAAGTGTTGAAAGGGATATCTTTTATTAAAAATTGTTCAAAAGAGGCAACAAAGTGAATGACGTTGTTTAAGCTATAGATGCCAATCTCTAAAGGAACCGTAAGAAAAGTAAAAGCAAGATCAATTGAGGCTAAAAACAGTACTATAATCCCAATGATCATAATGAAGGTAAGTAATGGCGCAACGACAAGATTAGTCACAAAAAATAAGCCTGGGAATTGGTGAAAGTAGTAGATACTTAAAGGAAGTGTCCCTATTTGTGCTGCTATTGATATACTGAGAAGAGTCCAACTGTATTTGACAATTTTAGTTTTGGGAGCAAATAGTTGTTCGATCAAGGGGTGAAACCACAATATAAAAAAGAGTGCAAGGTAACTTAGCTGAAAACCTACATCGAATAGAAAATAAGGCTGAAATAATAGTAGCAATAGTGCCGAGACAAGTAGCGTGTGATAAACATTTACACTGCGTCGTAATTGATAACCTATTGCTACAAACGAAAACATCACAACAGAGCGTAATACAGAGGGTGATAGTCCTGCTATAATGGCAAAAGCTATTAAAGTAAATAGGGTTGCTGCTAGTTTTATAAAAGTCCCTTTTTTGGTGTTAGGAATTGGACTTAAGATAAAGGTTAAAAATAGCATTAAATATCCCACATGTAGTCCTGAAACTGATAAAATATGTATAGCTCCTGCATATTGATAGTCTTGCATGATATCAGGGTCTATTTCTTGTTTTTGTCCCATTAATAAAGCGACAGCAATATTTAATTCTTTTTTGCTGAAATTGTTCTTTTCTAGATTTGATGTAATGGTTGTTCGTAATTGCTCCGTGTAAAACCAAAGGTCTTTTTTAGGTTCGCGCCCAAGTACGATTTGATTTGTGTGGCTATACAGTTGTGCGTATAATTGTTTTTTATTCAGATAAGCTCCGTAGTCAAACTGATTGGGGTTGTTCGGTTCCCTGTTTTTGTATAATTGTTCATTAACCTTAACGTATTGACCTACTGTTAATGCTTTGTGTTGGCTATCTTTTTCGATATTTAGAATTATTTTTCCACTGTATTCAATCCCATTTATAGTTTGTATCAGCGCCACGTATCGTTCATTTGTCTTGGTGCTTTTTAATTTCTCTCTCACCAATAGGTTTATTTCTTGAGGAGCATTAAAAGCAATGTCGCAATGTGTATAATTGTTTTGATTATAGGAGTCAGTGTTGATAATTAATGTAATTCCACCTATGAAAAAAGCAACGAAATGAATTATAATGCCAAATAGTAGTGTTTTTGTATCATTATTTTTTTTGAGATAATAAAACAGAAAAAAAAGTGGAAGAGAAATAAGTAGACCAAAATAATTTGTTGTGGGAGATATGTCCCAATAGTAGGAGCATACTATTCCCAGAATGAATCCAAAAGTAATTTTTATTAAAGGGAACTGTAGTACTTTCATTACTCTAAAGTACTGAATTTTCCTTTACATTTTTTCGTTAGTTTAAAATTCTGTTAAGCTGCACAAAAGTTTTCTGATAGTAGGGTTCTTTAGTAGAGGAAATTATCACTCCTTTTGACGTAGAGGTATGGATAAATAGCAGTTCGTCATCGTTTACCTCTGTGACAATACCAACGTGATTAATTTGCGACCGACCATTAGTTTTAAAGAATATGAGATCACCTTTTTTAGCTGTTTTTAAATTTTTGCCAAGTATAATTCCTTGCTTTGCTTGATTATAAGAGGTTCGAGCTAAGGAGATATCGTATTTAGAAAAAGTAGAGACCACCAGACCAGAGCAGTCATAGCCATTTTTGGTTGTTCCTGCAGTTTTATAAGGAGCTCCAAGATTTTCTTTCGCACTGTCAAGTATATTATCTACTAATTTTTGACTTTCTCTGTTTTCCTTTCGCTCCGTTTTAGTAGCAAATACTGATGATGATTTGCATGAAGCAAATAACAGTATTAGTGAGCAGAAATAAAGTAGTGATTTCAATGGGTTGTTTATTGGGTTTTTAAGTCAGCTACAATTAATTGAGCTGTTTTTTTACTTGCGCCAGTACCTCCTAATTTACTTTCCAATGAATCATATTTTTGGAGTAATAGCGCGCGATGATCAGTTGCAAGTAGTTTAGTTAACTCCTTTTTTAAGTTTTTAGTATTAAAATCATCTTGAATTAGTTCAGTTACTACCTCTTCATCCATAATTAAATTAACTAACGAGATGTATTTGAGAGTTATGATGCGTTTTGCTATTTGATAGGACGCCCAGCTTCCTTTGTAACAAACAACTTCCGGTACCTTGAATAATGCGGTTTCAAGAGTAGCAGTGCCTGAAGTGACTAATGCGGCTGTTGCGATTTTTAATAAGTCGTAGGTTTTGTTAGAGATGAATTTGATGTTATTATTGGTAATAAAACTTTCGTAAAAAGCATAGTCTTGGCTTGGAGCGCCAGCAATTACAAATTGATAGTCAGGAAAATCTTCGACAATACTAAGCATTATAGCTAGCATCTTTGTTATTTCTTGTTTTCTACTACCGGGTAGTAAAGCTATAATGGGTTTTTGACTTAAGTTATTAGCTGCTCTAAAATCATCTGAATCAATAGCTTTTTGATTATGTATAGCATCAATTAAGGGGTGGCCAACAAAGCTAACAGGATAATGATGCTTCGTTTCGTAAAAATCTTTTTCGAAT
>CAXBGV010000035.1:0-14097 GCA_963975235.1 uncultured Flavobacterium sp.
CCTTTGGCAAAAAAGTCGATGAAAAACGTTCTCTTGGTATTTATTGCAGGCCTAGTTTTACTATTGTCACTTTTGCAAATAAATGAAATTATCTTGCTTTTTGGTGCCGGCTTGGTCGCTCTGCTCTTGTATTTCATTCGAAATAAAGACCGTTCGTTTTTTAAAAATAATTGGATGTCGTTATCCCTTCTTTCCTTTTCTAAAGCGACTTTAGTAGGTATAACCAACTTTAACTTGTTTCTAATTTTCATCAAAATTGGAGCCATATTGTATGGAAGTGGTTACGTGCTTTTTGCATTTCTAGATGCTGAATTAGTTACGCGTGGCTTACTTACAAGAACGCAATTAATAGATGCCATCGCAGTTGGTCAATTTACTCCAGGGCCTGTTTTCTCGTCGGTTACGTTTATAGGGTATCAAATTAATGGCTTGATGGGCGCTGCTGTGTCTACTTTGGCTATCTTTTTACCCTCTTTTGTCTTTGTCGCTTTATTGAATCCTTTGGTTAAAAAATTACGCAATTCGGTTACTTTTAGTACCTTTCTAGATGCGGTAAATGTGGCTTCGGTTGCGATAATTGTATCGATTTGTATCCAAATGGGGGTTTCAACCATTATTGATTGGCGTACTATTTTGATAGCTTTAGTCAGTATGCTAGCGGTTTTTTACTTTAAAAAGTTGAATAGCGCCTTTATTGTTTTGGGCGGTGTTGTATTAGGCTATTTACTGACTTTAATTTAATGTTCTTTCAGTAACTAATCCTCAGCAGGTAATTCATTTCATATCTATTTTACGTAATAAACAAAAAAAAGCTACTAAACAGTAATGTTTAATAGCTTCTTTCAATTACAATTAATTAAATAATTCTGGGTACAAAATTAAGTCTATTGCCATCCGCCACCAAGGGCTTTGTATAACTGTACGATGGCTTTATATTGTTGGAATTTATTGTCTGCTAAACTTAATTCGGCATTCAGAGCAGCATCTTTAGCGGTTAAAACTTCTAAGTAATTAGCTAAACCGTAATTAAGCAACTCATCCGAGAATTGGCTTGCCTTACTAAGAGCTTCGGCTTGTTTTTCTCTAATGGTAATTTTATAAGTCTCATTGTTGTATTGTGCCAAGGCATCTGATACTTCTTTACCCGCAATGAGTAAAGATTGTTCAAATTGCAAATACGCTTTTTCTTGATTTGCTTTAGCCACTTCATATTTTGTTTTCACCTGTCTTTGGTTAAAAATAGGTTGCGTTAAAACAGTTATCACACTTGCAAAAAGAGAGTTGGCGCTAAACCATTCTTTCAGATCAATACTTTGAAAACCTCCAGAAGCAGTGACTCTAAAACTAGGATAAAAACCACTTTTAGCTACATTAGTCATTTCAAAGTTGGTGATTAAATTATATTCGGCTGCAATAACATCAGGTCTGTTTCGTAATAAACTAGCAGGAACACCTAAAGTAATGGCTGGCTGCAAATTTTGGGACTCAAATGTAGCACGTTCTATTACCGCAGTTGGATCATTTAGTAATGTACTGAGTGTGTTTTCGAGTACTACGGTACTGTTTTTTAAATCAGCAATGATTAGCTCTGTTGCATATTTTTGTGCTTCCGTTTGTTTTACACCCACTTCAGTAACATTTCCCGCTTTTTTAAGAGCAACAATTGTTTCGACACTTTTATCTCTGTTAATCAACGTTTTCTCAGCAATTTTTATTTGAGCATCAACCGATAATAATTGATAATATAGTGTTGCGATACTAGCAATTAGTTCGGTTTTTATAGCTTGATTAGCAGCTGTAGTTTGTAAAAATGCAGCATTGGCGGCACGTTTATTCGAACGTATTTTACCCCAAATGTCTGCTTCCCAAGATAAATTGCCAGACAGTTGGTATTGATCTACATTTAAGTTTCTTAAAAAGGTACCCGATTGACTATTTTTAGAAATCGTTTGGTGTGTCCAATCTGTAGTGGCTGTTAGAGTAGGGAAGTAGCCCGCTTTACCTTGCTTCATAGTCGCCTCGGCAGCAACTAAATTTTGCATGGCTATGCGAATATCTAAATTATTCTCTAAACCTTTACTAATATACTTTTGCAAAAGCGGATCAGTAAATACCTTATCCCAGGATATTGCTGCTAAGGATGCCGTATCTGTTGTTACTACTGCATTTCGGTATAAGTTAGCTGTTTTAAGTTCTGGTCGTTCATACTCTTTGGCAACAAAGCAAGATTGTATTAGCGTTGCTATTACTGTTAATAATACGATTTTATATATTTTATTTTTCATTTTCTTCTTCTAAAAGTGGAACATCTGAATCTTGAATCGTTACCGGAATTGGCTTGCTACTAATTTTTTCTTGTAAGCTTTGGAAAACGATAAATAGAACAGGAATGACAAAAACTCCTAATAATGTTCCAATTAACATTCCGCCAATAGCTCCCGTTCCAATTGATTTATTTCCTACTGCACCGGCACCTTGTGCTAACATTAATGGCAATAAACCAAATATAAAGGCAAAAGAGGTCATTAGAATTGGTCGCAAACGAGCAACCGCTCCTTGCACTGCAGCTTGGGTGATACTTAGACCTTTTTTACGAGCATCAACAGAAAATTCGACAATCAAAATCGCATTTTTTGCCAATAATCCAATAAGCATAATCAAGGTGATTTGGAGATAAATATTGTTACTTACATTAAAGAAATAAGCAAAAATATAAGCTCCTGCTAAACCAATAGGTAGTGAAATTAATACTGCAAATGGGAGCATATAACTCTCGTATTGTGCTGCAAGTAAGAAGTAAACAAATATTAGACACAAAAGGAAAATGTATAGCGTTTGACCGCCAGCACTAATTTCCTCACGAGTCATACCAGAGTATTCGTACCCGTACCCAATAGGTAAACTTTGGCTTGCTACCTCTTCGACTGCTTTGATTGCGTCTCCAGAACTGAATCCTTCATTAGGTGCTCCAGTGATTTTGACAGAGGTAAATAGATTAAAACGATCAATAGCTTGTGGTCCAAAAACTTTTACTAAGGTTACAAATTGCGAAATAGGAGCCATTTGGCCGTTGTTATTGCGAACTAAAACTTTATTTAACGATTCAGGGTCACTTCTAAATTGAGGTTCAGATTGGTAAACAACTCGATATTGTTTTCCGAATTTATTAAAGTTAGAAGCGTAAACTCCACCATAATAGCCTTGCATTGTTCCCAAAACATCTGTCACTGTTAAACCTGATCTTTTGATTGCAGCCACATTCAAATCGATACGATATTGTGGGTAGTTAGGTGAAAATGAAGTAGCAGCGTACTTAATCTCTGGACGACTATTTAAGGCTGCCAAAAATTTGTTATTTACATCGCTTAGTTCTTGAATAGTTCCTCCTTTTTGATCTTGCAGTTGCAACTCAAAACCATTGGTAAAACCAAAACCAACAAGAGTAGGTCTAGCAAAGAAAAGTACTTTAGCATTTTTAACAACCGATGCTCTTTTAAACAACTCGCCAACGATCATTGATATTTCTTGGTTCGCATCCTTTCTCTCTGCCCAAGGCTTTAATTTAACGATAACCATCCCGTAATTACTACCAGTACCACTGATCAAGCTTCGACCAGAGATACGTAAGATTGCCTTAATTTCAGGAATATCTTTAACCTGATTTTCTATTTCAAGTAGTGCTTTCTCAGTGTTTTCTAACGAGGTTCCTGGAGGTAAGGATACATCAGAAATAATAGCTCCTGTGTCTTCTCCAGGTACAAATGCCTTTGGGGTGATATTTAATAATAAAACAAAAATAGCTGCAAAAAGAGCGATACCACCAAAAGCCAACCATTTGCGCTTGATGAAAAACTCTACAGATCTTTTGTATTTTTTGGTTGTCGTATCAAACCCAACGTTGAAGGCAGTATAGAAACGCTCTAAAAATCCTGTTTTTTTAGCGCCTTCATGTGGTTTTAAAAATATAGCACACAATGCAGGAGATAACGTCAAGGCGTTAATAGCAGATAAAACAATAGAAACCGCTAATGTTAAACCAAATTGCTTGTAAAATACCCCTGCTGAACCGCTAATAAACGCCACAGGAATAAATACGGCTGACATCACTAATGTAATCGAAATAATCGCACTACTAATATCGCCCATGGCACTATGAGCTGCTTTTTTAGGATCGTGTTCTCCAGCTTCCATCTTAGCGTGGACTGCCTCGACGACGACAATGGCATCATCTACAACAATACCTACGGCTAGCACTAATGCAAAAAGTGTAAGTAAGTTAATTGTGAATCCAAAGACACTTAAGAAAAAGAAAGTTCCTAAAATAGCAACCGGTACTGATATAGCTGGTATTAAGGTAGATCTCCAATCTTGTAGAAAAATAAATACAACGATAAATACCAAAATAAATGCTTCTATCAACGTGTGAATTACTTTCGTAATCGATTCCTCAAGGAAATCATTAGCATTAATTAATGTGGTGTAATCAACCCCTTTTGGGAAATTTACTTTGGATTCATCCAAAACTTTTAAGGCACCTTCAATAACTTCTTGTGCGTTAGATCCAGCAGTTTGTGCAATAGCAATCGCTACTGATTGATTTGCGTTGGTAAGCGTATTTCCTGCATAATTTACCGCTCCTAACTCAACTCTAGCAACATCACCTAGTTTCAAAACTTCGCCATTACTGGTAGAACGAACGATAATATTTTCAAATTCTTTAGTGTTCTGTAAACGACCTTTATATTTTAATGTATACTGAAAAGACTGATTGCTGTTTTCACCGAGTTGACCTGGTGCTGCTTCAATATTTTGTTCAGCTAATAATGCGGTGATATCTGACGGAATTAATCCATAAGCTCCCATAACATCTGGCTTTAACCAAATACGCATCGAGTAATCTTTTTGACCAAAAATAACTGCTTCACCAACACCAGCTACCCTTTTAATTTTAGGTAGTATGTTGATATTGGCATAATTTTGTAAAAAGGTCATATCATATTCTGGATTCTCACTGTATAAAGAGAAAATCAATATGTTATCGCTTTGTCGTTTGGATGTGGTAACTCCGGCTCTCGTCACCTCTTGTGGTAATAAAGGAGTAGCACGCGAAACCCTATTTTGAACATTTACGGCAGCTAAATCTGCATTAGTACCTAATTTAAAATAGATACTAATCGAAGCTGATCCATCATTATTTGAAGTCGATGTCATGTAGGTCATGTCTTCGACACCATTAATTTGTTCTTCTAATGGAATTACTACTGAACTCATTACTACATCGGCACTTGCTCCTTGGTAGTTTGCTGTAACAGTTACGGTTGGCGGGGCTATTTCTGGATATTGGGAGACTGGAAGAGAAACAAGTCCAATCGCTCCTAGTATTACGATAATTATAGATATTACCGTAGACAATACTGGTCTGTCTATGAATTTTGAAAACATAAGGTACTATTTATTCAATTAAATGTCTGTCGATTATTTTTTTGCAGTCTCAGGATTTAGAATCGTTTTGTATGCGACTACTTCTGGCTTAATAAGTGTCCCTTCTGCAACGATACCAACACCTTCAATTAGCATTTTATCGTTAATAGTAAGTCCGCTGTCTACCACGAAAAATCGACCTCCAGGAACAGGACGAACCGCAATAGGCACCGCTTTTACCTTGTTTTCTTTGTCAACTACAAGTGCGATTCGCTTGTCTTGCATTTCTAAAGTTGCATTTTGAGGAATAATAATGACATTTTCTAACTGCGTTGGAATTTGGACAATACCACTTTCTCCAGAACGAAGCAATTTGTTCGCATTAGGAAAACTAGATCGTACGTTGAAAGATCCCGTTTGTTCATTGGCTTGACCACTAAATGTCTGAATTTTTCCTTTTTGCTAGAATAAACTACCATTGCTCAAAACTAGATTTACAGCAGGCATATTGTTTACTTTATCCTGAAACGTTTTACCCTTTGCATTCATCATAATATCAAGTTGTTGCTTCTCATTTACAGAGAAATAAGCATAGATAGTACTCACATCAGATATTCGTGTCAACGGCTCTACAGTTTGGCTACTTACATAACTTCCTATTCTAAGTGGTAAAGTACCAACGATTCCGTTCACGGGACTTTTGATCGTAGCATAATTAATACGAGCAATGATACTCTGATACGTGCTTTTTACGCCTGCAAGGTTTGCTTTGGCAGTCGCAAGTTGTACGTCGCTAATAATATTGCGTTCTACAAGTGGTCGCAAACGATCTACTTCTACTTGTGCGGCAGTAATTTTTGCTTTTGCCGCAGCGGCTTCTTGTGTTGCAGTTTGCGTTTCTAGTTTAAATAATAATTGTCCTTTTTTTACTTCTTGAACATATATTTTTTCGATGTAGCCATCTACTTTTGCACGAATATCAATATCAGTTATTCCTTCTAAACTAGCAGGATATTCTGCTAATAATGTGGTGTTTGATTGTTCTATGTTAACCACTTTATATGGCATCACAGGAGGTGCTGCAACTGTATTTTCTTTTTTACAAGATGCAAAGCCAAGAGAAAGCGCAACAGCGCCTATAAAGAATCTATTTTTCATTGTAGAATTATTAGAGGTAAAGAATTTATTAATTGTTTTTATTTTGTGTTTCTATTTCTTGGAACTTTTTAATTGTAGTGGTAAATAACTTTTCTAACTCTCTTACATGAGCTTTGTACGCTTTAACGTTTTCAAGATTTTGTTGTTCTTCAGTACATGAGGCAGTATGCTCTCGATAGGCGATCATCCTGTTTAAAATAGTCATCTCTGAATCTATAATTTGTAAATAGTTTTCTAAGCGTTTACTCAAATCGGCCGCTTTAAAGTACTTTTTGCGATCTCCACAAATGGTGAAATAAGTTACCTTATCCATCTTGAGAAGTAAATTTAAATTAGTAGATATAGAGCTTTTACTTGCACCAATAGTCTCTACTAATGTGTCAAAGGTCAATCCCGATTTGCAACCATCAATAATTAAAACACCTATTATCCTAGCGGCGAGTGGTGGTATGTTGTATAGTTTTTCAAAATGAACACCAAACATTTCTCTCAGTTCATTTTTTTCTTTTAAAACATCCATAGTTATATTTTTTTTGCAAAGGTAAGCTTGGTTCGTAAAACACTGAACTAATCGAACTTAATTTTATGTTAATTTTAAAGCCGCATTGTAATGTTTCGGTTAGTACTAAACACATGTTGTTTGGTTCAGGTTTATATGCTTACAAAGAGGAAAGGAAGATACCACAGATATAAACTCTAATTTACTTATATTTGTTCCTTAAAATAGATAATTTGTGAGTACTGTAAATAAGCTTAAAATATTCAATGATCCTATATATGGATTTATTACCATACCTAATGCTTTCATATATGATTTAATACAACATCCATATTTTCAGCGCTTACGCAGAATATCACAAATGGGATTGTCTTATTTGGTTTATCCAGGAGCAAATCACACTCGTTTTCATCATGCTTTGGGTTGTATGCATTTAATGCAAAAAGCAGTCGATGTGCTTCGATTCAAGGGTGTTATAATTAGTTCAGAAGAAGAAAATGCACTTTACATAGCCATATTATTACATGACATTGGTCACGGTCCGTTCTCCCATGCAATGGAGCGCAGTATTGTCGAGGACGTACATCATGAACAAATTTCATTGCTGTTCATGCACCAACTTAACAAAGAATTTGACGGTAAGTTAAATTTAGCAATTCAAGTTTTTGAAGGTGATTACCACAGGAAATTTATGTTGCAATTAATATCCAGTCAATTGGATATGGATCGAATGGATTATTTGAAGCGAGATAGTTTTTATTCAGGAGTAGCTGAAGGAAACGTAAATTCAGAACGTTTAATCCAAATGATGAACGTTGTCGATGACGTATTGGTTATTGAAGAAAAAGGTATTTATTCTGTCGAAAAGTTTTTGATGTCAAGACGTTTAATGTACTGGCAAGCTTACCTGCACAAAACAAGTTTAGTAGCTGAATTAATTTTGACAAAAATACTAAAGAGAGCAAAGGAATTAACACTCAAAGGTATTACGTTGCCGTGTAGTAGTCCGTTGCAGTTTTTTCTGGAAAATAAAATCACATTTGATGGTTTTAATCCAACTATTTTAGATTTGTTCTCTCAACTAGATGATTTCGATATTATAAGTGCATTAAAGGGGTGGCAACGTCATGATGACTTTATTTTGTCTACTCTGAGCGGGATGATTATAAATAGAGATTTACTTAAAATTAAATTAACAAGCGAAAAAGTTGCTCTAGATGCTCTTAACCCTATGAGGGAACGTTTTGCTCTGGAAAACAACATCAGTTTGGTTGATACGAACTATTTTATTTTTAAAGGTAAAATAAAAAATCAAGCCTACAGCAAGGAAGCAGAGCCCATTCGTATTCTGAAAAAAGACCGTACTGTTGAGGATGTTATCGAATCATCAGACCAGCTTAATTTAAAATCTTTGTCTAAAGCAGTAACTAAATATTATATTTGTTTCCCAAAACAACTGATTTAAATAAACATTTAACATTTATTTTTTTATATTTTTGTCGCAATGAATAAAGTCACTCCATTTTTTTTAACATCATTTAGGTCTTACTAGAGGAGTTCGCCCAGGTGTTAATAAAAAATATAATTAAGTAAGATGAAATTTACAGCAGAACAAATAGCGGGTATATTAGAAGGAGAAGTGGTTGGTAATCCGCAGGCTGAAGTGCAAAAATTATCTAAGATAGAGGAAGGTACAGCGGGATCATTAACCTTTTTATCAAATCCAAAATACAATAACTTCATCTATTCTACAGAAGCATCCATCACAATAGTTAATAATAATTTTGTGCCTGAGGCGGCAATAAAAACAACTTTAATCAAAGTAGAAGACGCTTATTTAGCCTTTTCTAAGTTGTTAGAGTTCTATGACCACGCTAAGGGAATAAAGAGCGGCATCGAACAGCCATCCGTATTATCTGAAAATGTAAAATACGGCAGTAGTTTTTACCTCGGGAGTTTTAGTTACATTGGAATGAATACGATTATTGGTGATAATGTAAAAATTTATCCCAATTGTTTTATTGGCGATAATGTTGTCATTAAAGATAATGTCACTATTTTTGCGGGTACAAAAATTTATTCGGAGACAGAAATTGGGAACCATAGTGTTATACATTCCGGAGCTATCGTTGGTGCAGACGGATTTGGTTTTGCTCCCCATGCGGATGGGACCTTCAAGAAAATTCCGCAAATAGGAAATGTCATAATTGAAGATAATGTTGATATTGGGTCTTGTACAACGATCGATAGAGCTACTATGGGGTCTACAATTATTAGAAAAGGGGTAAAGCTTGATAATCAAATACAAGTAGCTCATAATGTAGAGATAGGTGAGAATACCGTTATTGCTGCACAAACAGGAATTGCAGGTTCAACTAAAATTGGTAAAAATTGCATGATAGGCGGACAAGTAGGTATCGCAGGACACTTAACAATTGGAGACAATGTTAGGATTCAGGCTCAAGCAGGAGTAGGCAGAAACATAAAAAATAACGAAATCTTACAAGGAAGTCCTTCTTTTGGCTATAACGATTTTAGTAAATCGTATGTGCATTTTAAGAATCTTCATAAGATTGTTGCAGAAATAGAAGAATTAAAAAAACAAATATCAAACCAAAAAAATGGAAATAATGGTTAAACAGAAGACCATCAATACAGAAATCTCTTTAACGGGAGTTGGATTACACACAGGTAAAGAAGTTAAGATGACTTTTAAACCTGCTCCAGTAAATAATGGTTTCACTTTTGTAAGAGTAGATCTAGAAGGGCAACCAGTTGTTGAGGCGGATGCTAATTATGTAGTAAATACACAAAGAGGAACGAATCTTGAAAAATTAGGTGTAAAAATTCAGACACCAGAGCATGTGTTAGCAGCTTTAGTAGGCTGTGATTTGGATAATGTTATTATCGAATTGAATGCTTCAGAATTGCCTATCATGGATGGTTCGTCAAAATATTTTGTTGAAGCACTTGAAAAAGCGGGTATCGAAGAGCAAAATGCAAAACGTAACATATATGTCGTAAAGGAAGTAATTTCGTTTACTGATGAAGCTACTGGCAGCGAAATATTAGTGATGCCAAGCGATCACTATTCAATCACTACAATGGTAGATTTTGGTACCAAAATTTTAGGAACGCAAAATGCGAACTTAAAAAGTATTGCCGACTTCAAAACTGAAATAGCATCATCACGAACTTTTAGTTTTTTGCATGAGCTAGAGACCTTGCTAGATAATGGCTTGATCAAAGGTGGCGATTTAAATAATGCTATTGTATATGTAGACAAAGACATTTCTGACTCTACTATGGAGAATCTTAAAAAAGCCTTTGGTAAAGAAGTAATAAATGTTAAACCAAACGGAATTTTAGATAATCTAACATTGCATTATCCTAACGAGGCAGCACGACACAAACTACTTGACGTTGTAGGTGACTTAGCATTAATTGGGACCAAAATTCAAGGTAAGATTATTGCAAATAAACCAGGTCATTTTGTAAACACACAGTTTGCAAAAAAAATGGCTAAAATCATCAAAATAGAACAACGTAATTACGTTCCTGTTTATGATTTAAATTTGGAGCCATTGATGGACATTCATAAGATCATGGCTGTATTACCTCACAGACCACCCTTTTTGTTGATAGATCGTATTATCGAAATGTCAGAAACACATGTGGTTGGTATGAAGAATGTGACAATGAATGAAAACTTTTTCGTTGGCCATTTCCCAGAAGCACCAGTAATGCCAGGAGTTCTTATAGTAGAAGCTATGGCGCAAACAGGCGGTATTTTAGTTTTAAGTACAGTTCCTGATCCAGAGAATTACTTGACCTATTTTATGAAAATTGATAATGTTAAGTTTAAGCACAAAGTGCTTCCAGGAGATACACTAATCTTTAAATGTGATTTGATTACACCAATAAGAAGAGGTATTTGTCATATGCAAGCAAATGCTTATGCAAATGGTAAACTAGTAGCAGAAGCAGAATTAATGGCACAAATAGCCAAAAAACAATAGATTGAAATTAGAGTAACTTAACTAGGTTAAGTTTTATTTTAATTTACTAATAACAATAAAAAATAGCAGATGAATCAACCCTTAGCATATGTTCATCCTGGCGCAAAAATCGCCAAAAATGTTGTCATAGAACCTTTTACTACCATTCATAATAACGTTGTTATTGGTGATGGTACTTGGATTGGATCTAACGTAACTATAATGGAAGGCGCAAGAATTGGAAAAAATTGCAATATATTTCCAGGAGCAGTAATATCTGCCGTACCACAGGATTTAAAATTTGGAGGTGAAGAGTCATTAGCGATAATAGGTGACAATTGCACAATTAGAGAATGTGTTACCATCAATAGAGGAACTATTGCATCAGGTCAAACTGTAATTGGTGACAACTGCCTTATCATGGCAAGTGCCCACATAGCGCATGACTGTCATGTAGGTAATAACGCCATTATTGTAAATGGTGTTTTATTAGGAGGCCACGTAACTGTGGGGAACTACGCAATAGTAGGAGGTCTATCTGCTGTGCATCAATTTATAAATATTGGTGATCACGCTATGATATCTGGAGGTTCGTTATTAAGAAAAGATGTGCCACCTTTTACAAAAGCAGCAAAAGAGCCTTTGTCGTATGTGGGAATTAATTCTGTAGGATTACGAAGAAGAGGCTTTTCAACAGATAAAATTAGAGAGATACAAGATATTTACCGAATTTTATACCAAAAAAATTACAATACTACTCAAGCTTTAGGAATCATTGAAGCTGAAATGGAAGCTACTCCTGAAAGAGATGAGATTATCGATTTTATCCGTAACTCCTCTAGAGGTGTGATGAAAGGGTACACAGGTAATTACTAAGTAGTTTTATTTTTGACGAAATTTAAAAATACAAGAAAATAAATAAATATAAATCGCTACTAGCTCTAAGCTGCTAGCTCAACGCAAATAAAATGGCATCTACATCAGATATTAAAAACGGATTGTGTATTAAGTACAATAATGATATTTACAAAATCATCGAATTTCTTCACGTTAAACCAGGAAAAGGACCTGCTTTTGTTAGAACTAAATTAAGAAGTTTAACTAATGGTAAAGTATTAGATAATACATTTTCAGCAGGACACAAAATTGATGAAGTGAGGGTCGAAAACCATAAATTTCAATATTTGTATCCAGAAGGAGATGAATTTCATTTCATGAACACTGAAACTTTTGAACAAATATCTTTGAATAAAAATATTTTAGATTCGCCAGGATTATTAAAAGAAGGAGAAAACGTAATGGTAAGTATTAATACAGAGACTGATTTACCTCTATCTGTAGATATGCCAGCCTCAGTTATTCTTGAAGTAACTTATGCTGAACCAGGGATAAAAGGAAATACAGCCACTAATGCTACAAAATCTGCAACAGTAGAAACGGGAGCTAGTGTAAACGTACCTTTATTCATAAACGAAGGTGATAAGATCAAAATTGATACTGCATCAGGATCTTATATGGAACGTGTAAAAGAATAAATAGCATACTTATTAGTGAATGTGATTCTATCATCGGGATCACATTTTCTAATTTTACCCTTTTTAAATCAATCTATGAAATTTTCTAAAAAGTATTCCTTAGAAGAAATAGCAACGATCATCAAATGTGAATTTGTGGGCGATGCCAATTTTGCTGTTTCTGGTATGAATGAAATCCATGTCGTTGAAAAAGGAGATATTGTTTTTGTTGATCATCCCAAATATTATGATAAGGCGCTAAACTCGGCCGCTACGGTTATTTTAATTAATAAGATGGTGGAGTGCCCCGAAGGAAAAGCACTGCTTATTTCTGAAGATCCTTTCAGAGATTTTAATGCTCTAACCAAGCATTTTAAGCCTTTTGAACCAGTATATAGTGCTATTTCCCCATCGGCAACTATAGGTGAGGGGACTATTGTTCAACCTAACGTTTTTCTTGGTAACCACGTTGTTATAGGAAAAAATTGCTTAATTCATGCTAATGTTGTTTTGTATGATCATACAATACTAGGAGATAACGTTATTATTCATTCAGGATCTATCCTAGGAGCAGATGCTTTTTATTATAAAAAAAGACCTGATGGTTTTGATCAGTTAGTTTCTGGCGGTAGAGTTGTTGTAGAAGACAATGTAGGAATTGGAGCCTTATGCACTATTGACAAAGGAGTAACCGGTGATACAACTATTGGAGAAGGTACAAAATTAGATAATCAAGTTCATGTAGGACATGACACTGTAATTGGAAAACATTGCTTAATTGCTTCTCAAACAGGTATTGCAGGTTGTGTTATTATTAAGGATGAAGTTACTATTTGGGGCCAAGTTGGAACAACTAGCGGAATAACTATAGGTGAAAAAGCGGTAATACTAGGTCAAACAGGGGTTACAAAATCTGTTGAGGGAGGAAAAACGTATTTTGGAACTCCAATAGAAGAGTCAAGAGAAAAACTGAAACAGTTGGCCAATATTAAGAAAATTCCAGACATTTTAAGTAAATTAAAATAATTATGACTGCAAAAGAATTTGTTCAAAAATTTTATAAATCAGATGCTTTAATTGATAGTACTGTTATGAAGGATTTTCTTCATGATGAGATTAAACTAGAATGGAATAGCAGTAAAGGATTTATTCAACACGATTTCGATTCCTTACTACGTTTATCTGATGAATTAGGGAAAGCGTATGTTCGTTCAAAAATACGTATCAGTCATATTGTTGCCGAGGAAAATAAGATTAGCGTAAGGTATTCTCATTTCGTAAAAACGGTCGAAAACCCAAGGGAGGAGATGCTCTTAGCTCATTTCATGACCATTTGGGAAATAAAAGATGATAAATTATACAGAGGTTATCAAATGAGTCAATTATCTTGATTTATTTTGGTAGTAAAAAGGCTCAAAATAATTTTCAAAACCTTACTTTTGCAAGACAAATATAAAAATCACATAAAATATATATCATGAGTGTTTTAGTTAATAAAGATTCCAAA
>CAXBGV010000036.1:0-13938 GCA_963975235.1 uncultured Flavobacterium sp.
CTTCATTACTCGTTAATCTTTCGTCAAAATTCATTTTAATATTAGCTGAAAGAGGTATTTTAGCCCCTTATAAGTTCGGAGTGATATTTTAAATTTCAAATAGTACATTTGAGATATGAAATACAAGAAATGGAGTTTAGAAGAAAAGCTAGAAATCCTATCCTTTTCAGAAGAATTAGGAATAGTTGAAACCTGCCGTAAATATAGTGTCAGCACCGGCACTTTGTATAATTGGAAGAAGAAACACGAGAAGCAGGGAGAAGCTGGTTGAAAAGTAACTTATGACACTAGTAGTAAAGAGCTAAAGCAAGCTGAGGAAGAAAACAGAATTCTACGCAAATTATTAGCTAACAAGGAAATTGAATTAGAAATCGGGCGTGAACTTTTAAAAAAAAAGTTTGGGACATCCGATCCAAGAAAGATTTAGTTGATAGTTTTTATAATAAGTATAAGATCAGTAAAACCAAAATTATTTCAATGGTAGGTATGGTTCAAAGTAGTTATTATCGAAGACCAAGCTCAGATAAAAAAGGTAATAAACCTAGTGAATTTACTTTTAATAAATCTAAAGGATATGTAAGTCAAGATACTGTTATTAAATCTATTAAAGATATTTTAAGCAATGAATTTATTGACTGTGGTTACCGTTTAATGACTTCCTATTTACAACGAGAGGATTAGTTAATTAATCATAAAAAGTTATACCGTATTATGAAAGAAGAAGGTTTATTGAAACTAGAAAACCGAATAAACAGGAGTGGTTCTGGGCGTAAATTTGTAAAATATAGAAAGGTAATTACTGTTAGACCGTTTCAGTGTATAGAAATGGACATTAAGATGGTTTGGATCCCAAGCGTAGGTAAAAACGCTTATTTACTATCAATTATAGACGTTCATACCCGCAGAATATTAAAAGATTACTTTTCATTCTCAATAAAACAGAACAAGGTAATCACATTTCTTTCAGATTTATTTTCTGAATATCAATACCCAGAAAGTGTTGTAATAAGAAGTGACAACGGAAGTCAATTTATTGCCAAAAGTGTTCGTGAATACCTAGGCCTGATAGGTGTTCAGCAAGAATTCACACATGTAGCAACACCAGAAGAAAATGCACATATTGAAGCTTATCATGGAATATTAAAAAAAGAAGTGTTCCAAAGAATTGATTATAGAACTTTTGGAGAAATTGAACAAATATTAAAAAGGTATGTAATTTTCTATAACAATACTAGGCTACATGGACTATTGGGACGCATTACACCAATGGAAAAATGGAAGCAGGATGAACATCTAATTTTAATGAAAAAATTAACCGCATAATTAATAATCGAAATTTAGAATAACTCTCTTGTTTTATAGGGGTCAAAACATGCTTTAATATTAATTAATTTAAAATCAATGAGCTACATCATAGTTTTAAGCTCTCAAAAAACATCAATATCGGTATAAGAGTTCGATTTTAGTCTCATTCACTCCACTGGATGAGATTTAAAATCAAATCTTATTTTTTGAATAATATTTCCTTAATTATATCACCACATCAAATTTCCAAACATGTGTTAATTTTTGAAAATTTGAAAATCATCTCTACTAAAACTTTAAATTATACCCTCACTTCATTGAGTAGTATCCTAACTAAAAAATCAAAAGAGAAATAATAATCTTTCGAAATTGCTACAATTACTTTCTAAATTTAGTTATATTTGAATTTAAATAAACAGGAATTAATACGTTCATTACAATCAAGTCAACCAGCTGAAAACATGATAATTTTAGTACGAAATTAATCATTCAGCGCTCATGGCAAAATCGTGGCACATTAGGTTTTGGATTGTCGAAAATGCAGCATAAGTAAGGGTTCAGCCGACTAGGTTCGAATCCTACTCTCCCCACAAAACTAAAAGCTGCAATTTTAATTGCAGCTTTTTTCGTTTTGTATTTTATCCCTGAAGCGAATAATAAGTATCAAGTTCAAAAGTTGGGGATTAATCAAAAAGATTAGATAATCTATATTGAAAAAAGGCTATTTTCCTAACTCCTCCAAACTGACTTGTAAACCACGTTGTCGGATCCATCGCAAAAGTTGGAGATTTTTAAAAAAGGCAAGATAATCTAAATAGGCAGCAATCAATTCTTCATGTCAATCTGAAAAGCTGTGGTGTTACAGCTGCGCGGGAATACCTTGGACAAATAAAAACTGCCATAGCTAGAATGATTTTATCTTAACTCACTTGTTTGAAAATAGAAGATAACATTTTTTTGGAAATCATTAATCTACTTGAGACTAGATATTTTTTTTGTAAATAATAGAGATAATAGAAACTGACTAAATATTTAATTCAACACCTTAAGCTTATCAATTTACGATCAGCAAGCAAATTAACCTTGCCAAAAATGAAATTAAAATAAAATAAACCTATACCTAATGTTTGTAATTATGAACATATTCGCATATTTTGTTTATATTAACGAACATTTGTAGGGATGAGCGCAAAAGAATTCATTTTGCTTTAGCTATCGCAATGACATGCAAAAGTGAAAATACCGTAAGAAATAATCCCGCAAGTTATTTAGATATTGCCGAATTCATCAGTAATCAAAGTTCAAACGTAGAGGAAATTCTACACCAAATATGGCAGAGAATCGTTTTTAATATAATCATTTCTAATACCTATGACCATTTGCGTAACCATGGGTTTATTTTAACCAAAGAAGGTTGGATACGCTCCCCTGCTTACGAACTTAACCCCTCCATAGACAAAGATGGTTTGGCTCTTAATATTGATATGGATAATAGTGTATTGGATTTTGAATTAGCTTAAAGTGCTAGAGAGTACTTTAGATGTAATACTTTTCAGGTGGAAAACATAATTAATGAAGCCAAATAAGTTATAAGCAACTGAAAAAAGATAGCCACAGAGATAGGAATTTCTGAAGAAGAGATGGGAATGATGGAGAAGGCTTTTTTTTATTTTCTAACCTAATATACAACAATATCGTTTGCTGTACCAAAACCTTTAAAACCAATACCAAAACTTTCTATCTACGGTCTACTTCATTCCGATAACTGCAAAAACCTAGTCAAGAGCCTTTTACTTTAAGCTTTGCATTTTGTTAGCGACTTGCCTTGAGTATTTAAACTTTTTTTAGTTTTTTAACCATTATTAAGTCATCCAAAACTGTCTTCTTCTCGTATCTCTTAAAAAAAAAATAAAGTAAAATTTGAAACAATTTTTATTTATGACTTTCAAAATAAAAATATTTAAAAATAGTATCTTCGAGCAAAAATAGTTTCTAATAGCGCTCATTACTGTTTTTCAATTTATTAACAGGGCAATAGGCTATTTTCTACTATTTATTTTCGGTTAAATCTTAATTAACAAAAAAAAATAAAAAATGGAAAAAACGTATTACGATCCAGCTGATTTAAAAAAATTTGGTAAAATAGTAGAATGGAGTGAAGATTTAGGAAATAGTTTCTTCGAATATTATGGTAAAGTTTTTCAAGAAGGAAGCCTTTCTGCTCGCGAAAAATCACTAATAGCTTTAGCTGTTTCTCATGCCGTACAATGTCCCTATTGTATTGATGCTTACACTGGTGACGGACTTAAACGTGGTATCACTAAAGAAGAAATGATGGAAGCAGTTCATGTTACTGCAGCTATCAAAGGTGGTGCTTCATTAGTACATGGCGTGCAAATGATGAACAAGTACAACAAACTATCGATGTAGTTTTCTCGTATATAGTGTTAATAGTTCCTTTTAAGTGTGATAAGCTAACGTTTTGAATAAATCAAAACCAAAATTGAAAAAATAAAATTACTATGTTAAAATCGCTTCAAGCTACGGATAATCCTTTATCAGCTACTGAAAAACAGCTGGATATACTATCAAACGGTATTTTTAAAGATGGTTCCTTACCTACTTTTGCCGAAAAAATAAAAAAAACAAACCAATTTCCCCTTCGTGCAAAAAAAATCGAAATCTTACAAATTAATGTAGGATACATGTGTAATCAAGTATGTGCACATTGCCACGTTGATGCAGGCCCTGATCGAAAAGAAATCATGACCATGGAAACAATGCAACAAATTTTGGATGTATTAAAAACTACCGAAGTAAACACATTAGACTTAACTGGTGGAGCTCCAGAAATGAATCCGAATTTTAGATGGTTTGTAGAGGAAGCCTCAAAAATTGGAGTAAAAGATTTTATTGTTCGTTCTAACCTTACTATTATTAGAGCAAACAAGAAATATTATGATTTACCTGAATTTTTCAAAAAACACAATATTCATGTCGTAAGTTCGATGCCACACTGGACTAAAGGTAAAACTGATATTCAAAGAGGAGATGGTGTATTTGACAAATCGATCAAAGCTTTACAGGAATTAAATGCTGTTGGTTACGGAATGCCAGGAAGTGGTCTTAAACTAGACTTAGTTTACAATCCTTCAGGCGCTTTTTTACCAGGAGATCAACTCTTGTTAGAAAAAGACTTTAAAAAAGCATTGAAAGAAGATTTTGATATTCAATTCCATAATCTTTTTGCAATAACAAACCTTCCTATCTCTCGATTTTTAGACTATTTAATAGCTTCAGATAATTACGAAGATTATATGTACTCGCTAGTAGAATCCTATAATCCTGCCGCTGTAGCTAACGTAATGTGTACCAATACGGTTTCTGTAAGTTGGGATGGCTTCTTGTTTGACTGTGATTTTAATCAAATGTTAGGTTTACCAGTTGCATCTAAATCAAAACATATTTCTAGCTTTAATGAAGCTGAATTGAAAGATCGAAATATTATTATTTCACAACATTGTTACGGCTGTACAGCTGGAGCTGGAAGTAGTTGTCAAGGTGTAGTAGCTTAGTATTTATATGAAAGATTTAAAAACAGCGATTTTAATATTTGCCCATTCTGCAGAATATGAGGCGACGGTTAAACCGTTCCTACATTCTAAGAGTGTTTTTGAATCTTTAAATAAACGAACTTTACAGCTTGTTCAAAAATCAAAACTCCCTTATTACATTGTCACTGAAAAAGAGCAAAAAGGATCTAATTTTGGCGAACGGTTCACAAATGCCATTCAATCTATTTATGATCTTAACTACGATTCGGTTATAGCGATAGGAAATGATACGCCGCATCTTACGGCAAATCATATTCGTGATGCGTACAGTAAGCTAGCGACAAATGCTCTTGTTTTAGGTTCGTCAGTAGATGGTGGATTTTATTTATTAGGAATTAAAAAAGAACATTTTAATCCTTCTTTATTTTTAAAATTACCATGGCAAAAACAAAGTTTAAGTAGTGCGTTATCAAAATACTTTAAGGTAAATGCAATAAAAGTATCTTATTTAGAAAAATTGAGAGATCTTGATTCTGATGATGATGTAAAAAAACTTTTTGAATCATTTCGAACACTCTATAACACCTTATCAAAGCTTATCCTACTTCTCCTAGGAAGCGTAAAAACAATACTTTTTACAGTAGATGTTTCATCATTATACTTATTCGAATCCAATTACTTAAATAAAGGTTCTCCTTATTCCATTTTATAATTCCATTTTAAATTCTGATTCATCAGGATAGTAGTCATTTATAAAATAAAAATAATGAGGCAATTATATCTTGCATTCCTACTCACGCTATCGTGTTTAGGCTATGCACAAACAACTATTACAGGAACTGTTACGGCTAAAGATAACGGCAGTCCAATATCATATGTTACTATAAGCACAGATGACAAAACTGGCTACAAGACTGACGCAAATGGTGCATTTACTATAGAAATTAATGGAACAGCATCAAAATTAAAATTTTCGTATGTTGGCTATAAAACCCAAACAATTACAGTAGGAAATCAAACTAATATTAATGTCATATTAGAGGCCGATTCTGAAAATTTAAATGAAGTGGTTATAACTGCTTTAGGTCTGAAGCGAGAAGCTAAAGAGTTGGGATACGCTGTTCAAACTTTAAAATCTCAAGATTTGACTGAGGTTAAAACAGTAAACTTTTTAGATAATTTAGCTGGTAAAGTTGCAGGTGTTACAATAACACAAGGTGCAACAGGTGTTGGTTCTTCCTCAAAAGTAACCATTCGAGGAGAATCATCTTTCTCGAATAATAATCCTTTATTTGTTGTAGACGGAATTCCTATCAATAATGAAACGGTCTTTAATTTTACTAATGAGGCTGCAGCTGGTTTTCAAGAAATTGACTATGGGAATGGTGCTATGGAAGTAAACCCAGATGATATCGAATCTGTAACTGTATTAAAAGGTCCTAGTGCTGCTGCATTATACGGCACCAGAGCTTCCAATGGTGTAATTGTCATAAAGACCAAGGATGGTAATAAAAAGAAAGGTTTCACCGTAAGCTTTAATACCTCACTAACAGTAGATACTGCATTCAAATTGCCTGAATTTCAAAATGAATACGGACAAGGTAATTCTGGGGCTTTTGCATTCGTTAATGGTTTAGGAGGAGGAACCAATGACAATATTTCTTATTCGTGGGGACCGCGTTTAGATCAAGGAACTCTTATTCCTCAGTTTGATAGTCCTGTAGCTTTACCTAATGGTACAATTGTGCGTGGTGGAGATACCTCTTTATACAATGGATTACCAATCACCCCTACTCCTTTCCTATCACATCCTAATAATTTAAAGGATTTTTATCAAACGGGGAAAACAACAATCAACAACTTATCGATTGCAAATGGTTTCGAAAAAGGAGACTACCGCTTGTCATTTACTGATTTACGAAGCGAATCGATTATTCCCGGAGTGAACCTAGATAGGCAAACGGTTGCTGCCAAACTTAATTTTGAGCCATCGGACAAAACAACAATTTCAACTTCTATTAATTATGTTCACTCTAGTAGTGACAATAGACCTTCAAACGGGTATGGAAGCGAAAATGTGAATTACTCCTTAGTAGGTTGGGGTCCAAGATCATTAGATATTAATAGTCTAAAAAATTATTGGCAACCGGGTTTAGAGGGGATTCAACATTTCTCTTTTAATTACACCTTTTTTGATAACCCTTACTTCACTCTTCTAGAAAACCGAAATTCCTTTGAGAGAGATCGTATTTTTGGAAATATCCAACTGAAACAAGAAATAGCGAAGAATCTAACGTTTGCGGCTCGCTCAGGTATGGATTATAGTAATGAGACCAGGCAAATGAGACGTAATTTTAGCAGCAATCGTTTTAAAAATGGCGGGTATGCAGAGCATGACGTTACTTACAGAGAAGTAAATACAGACTTCCTCTTAAATTATACTGCTGCTATAAATAATTTTACTTTTGATGCCTCTTTTGGAGGAAATAGAATGGACAGACTAGCATCGACGAAACAAGCACAAACGGTTAATTTAGCGCAACCTGGAATTTTCAATTTAAATAACGCTGCCTCACCTATTGAGGTTTTCCAATTTGAAAGCAAAAAACGAATTAACTCGTTATATGGTGTTGCCAAAATAGGTTTTAAAGACTATTTATTTTTAGATATAACGGCACGAAATGATTGGTCAAGCGCATTAGCGACTCCTTTTTCAGTGAGTGGAACTTCTTTCTTTTATCCTTCTGTATCAACTGGATTCATTCTTTCTAATGTGATTGATCTTCCATCTAGCATTTCATTTGCTAAGCTAAGAGCAAGTGTTGCGCAAGTAGGAAATGATACAAGTCCGTATCAAACTTCTGGCGCGTTTGTAGCACAAATTCCGTTTAACGGCCAACCTACTTTTAGCAATCAAAACTTTATTCCTAATGCAAATCTTAGACCCGAACAGACTACATCTTTTGAAGTAGGAACTGATGTCCGATTTTTTAAAGACAGATTAAATGTAGATTTCACCTATTACAATTCGAATACTATCGATCAAATAATCTCGCTTCCAATTGCTATTTCCTCTGGGTACAATCAACAGGTTGTTAATGGCGGAAAAGTAAATACGCAGGGAGTCGAAGTTATTTTAGGTATTACTCCTATCAAAACAGATAATTTTAAATGGAATACTACTTTCAATTTTGCAAGAAGCAGATCTGTCGTGAAAAACTTGCCTCAAGAAGGCGGACGATTAACTTTGGCTTATAGCCGAATTTATGACAGTGCTAACCAAACAGTTTGGTTTCAAGTTGAAGAAGGTGGTCGCGTTGGTGATATGTATGGAACCGGTTACTTAAAAAACGACAAAGGCGAATTTGTTCTAACAGCTGCCGGAAATTATATCGCTGATAATAATTTAAAAAAAATAGGTAATTACAATCCTGATTTTACCCTTGGCTGGTCAAACACTTTTAATTACAAAAATTGGAACCTTAGCTTTTTACTTGATTGGCGACAAGGAGGAGAAATTGTTTCAAGAACAAGAGCCCTAGGAAATGTAGGAGGGCAATTAGCCGAGACTGCATACAGACCGGCAGGAGGAATAGTAGCACAAGGCGTAATTAATACTGGTACTGCTGCAAGTCCGGTTTATACTCCTAATACTACTGCTATTTCTGCAGAGAGTTATTACCGTCAATATTATGACCGTAACCATGAAGAGAACAATGTATATGATGCTTCCTTTTTAAAAATGCGCCAGTTCTCTATTGGATACGCTTTTAAAGTTAAAGAAGGCTTTTTCGGATTAGCAAAAAGTCCTTCTTTTAATGCTTCTATTATCGGAAATAACCTTTTCGCTATCACTCAAAATCCGCATTTTGATCCAGAACAGCTTGCGGTGCAAGGAAACGGTTTTGTAAGTGGTGTCGAAGATATGAGTTATGCAACTTCTAGAAGTATTGGTTTAAAACTTGGTGTAACCTTTTAATTTAAAAAAATGAAACAATTTATATACATAGTACTGTTTGCTGTTCTTTTTATAAGTTCAGGATGTACCAAGGATTTTGAAGAGATAAATACAAATACAAATGCTCCAAAATCAGTTCAACCCAGCCTTCTCCTGAGACAAGTTATTTATAATTACGGAGAAAACATGAGTTATGAAGGCTTTGTGGCAGGCGATTTATTAGCACAACACAGAACCGCTTTAGACTTTAATTTATTCGATCGTCATGCTCTAAAATCGCCCCAATTAGGTGGAAATCCTTGGTCAATTTTTTACAAAAACCTCAGAGATAATGAAATTATCTTGAAACAAGCGAGACAAACGAGCACGCTTAAAGTATACGAAGGGCCAGCATTGATACTCAAAGCATATATGGCCGCTGGTTTGACTGATTTATTTGGAGATGTGCCATATTTTAAAGCTTTTAATGGTACCGAGGGAGAAGTAACACCTGCCTATGACAGTCAGCAAAGTATTTATTTAGATGAAAACGGAATTCTCGATAATTTAGATAAAGGAATAGCTGCTATTCAAAGTTACAATGATGCTATACCCTTGCAAGGCGATATTTTATACAACGGAAATTTGCAGTCGTGGGTTCGTTTTGCCAAATCATTGCAGATTAAATATCTAATTCGGATTTCAGGAAAAGTAAATGTAAGTGCCAGACTACAAGCATTGTATAGCGAAGGCAATTACATCGTTTCTAACGCTCAAAATGCTGTTTTTAGTTTTACTAATTCGGCGCCAAACAGCTTCAGATTAGCACAACTGCGAGTAGGTGATTTTAATAATTTTGTCCTATCTGAAACCATGGAAGATATTCTAGTTAATCTAAATGATACCAGAATAAAAACTTTATTCAGACCTTTTTCTAACTCAACTACAGGACAATACAATGGTTTACTTAACGGAATAAATTCGGCTACTACCTCAGTTGTATTAGCTAACTATTCTTTAGCAGGAACCATTTTTAGAGAAGATACTTCGACGCTTAAAGCAAATTTTGTAACGGCTTGGGAAATTCAATTTGCTTTGGCAGAAGCCGCTCAAAAAGGAATGATAGTCGCTAATGGACAAACCTTATATGATAATGGTGTGACATTGGCTTTTCAATACTGGAACACTACTTTGCCTACCACCTATTTAACAGGATCTGCAGCTTATAATGCTCCAGGAACAACTCCTTTGCAACAAATTATTACGCAAAAGTGGATTGCTAATATTATTAACGGATATGAAGGCTGGATAGAATACAGAAGGACTGGCTTTCCTGCACTACGAACGATCTCTGCTAGTTTAAATAACAACATAATTCCTGTGAGAATGCCTTATCCAGCTGAAGAAGAAGCACTGAACAGAGAAAATTATAAAATCGCTGCCGCTGCAACGGATAATAATAGTATTAATTTTCCAGTGTGGTGGAACAAATAATAAAAAATGGATGTATTGTACTGGCAATGGATTTTAATCGTTGCATCTGGTTTGTTGTTTTTCTTTTTGTCGCCTTTGGCAAAAACAACTGATCAATTTTTTAAAGCTATCAATAACAGTAAAGCACCAAATGGATTGGTGCTTACTGGCAGCTTAATTATATCTTGGATTTTTGCTAAGAGTATTACTAATGCTGCTAATCTTGGACTCGAATTTGGAATTGTAGGTGGTATTGCATACGCAGGATATTACTTGTCTTTTGCAGTTGCTGGGATTTTGATTTACAAGCTTAGAACAAAGGGAAACTACACTAGTATTCATGAATTTTTGACTACTAAGTTCGGGAAAAATGCGATGTTGCTATTTTCTGTTCTAATTGTTATTCGGCTTTTTAATGAAGTTTGGAGTAATACAATGGTTATAGGAACTTATTTTGGAGCACAAGGATCATCCCCTTTTTATGCTGCTATTCTAGTTTTTACTCTATTAACACTTGCCTACTCGCTTAAAGGTGGTATGAGTAGTTCCATTTTTACAGACGCTATTCAGATGGTATTGTTCTCTGTATTACTAATGATTATTTTGTGGAAGGTATTTTCCATGGAAAATTTTACGGTCACCACAGTGGCTGCCTCAAGTACTTGGAGTTTTGAGTTAGGACTAAATCTATTTTTTGCTGCAATTTTGCAATCTTTCAGCTATCCATTTCATGATCCTGTTTTAACAGATAGAGCTTTTATAGCTTCACCAAAAGTCACTAGAAAAAGCTTTTTGTGGGCAAGTTTATTGGGAGGTTTATGTATTGTGCTTTTTAGTATTATTGGAGTTTACGCTAAAACAGAAGGAATGACTGGAGATGCCGCTTTTGAAGTAGGAAAAGCATTTGGTGTAGTGATTTTATTGGTTATAAATTTTATAATGATCACTTCTGCAGCCTCTACACTTGACTCTACATTTTCCTCCTTCTCAAAATTAGTTTCCTTAGATTTAAATTTGGGTAAATCAGTTACATTTGGTCGACTGGCAATGGTAGGCGTAGCACTGTTGGGAACTATTCCCGTTTTTTTAGATGCAGAGATACTATCTGCAACTACAATCTCTGGGACAATGGTTATAGGATTAACGCCTGTATTTTTGTTTTGGAATATGAAAGTACCCAAAATAAGCTTTTACTTAAGTGTTATATGTGGAATCGTTTTCGGTTTTATACTAGTTTTTAATTGGCTCCCATCAACATTAATTTTTACAGATGGTAAATATGCCGACTTATTGTGGGTAAATATTTATGGGATTTTGAGTTGTATCGTTATATATTGTGTACCAAAATGGATAAGAAAATAAAAAATATAGGAAAATTAAGTGGTAAGGTTTTACTGTTTGGAGGAGTATACAGCAATCTTCAAGCTTTAGAATCTATTGCTCAGATTGCCCAAAAAGAAGGAATAAGTCCCGACAACTGCATTTGTACTGGCGATGTTATAGGCTATTGCGCCCAGCCCGAAGAGACGATTCAGTTTTTTAAAAGCTGGAAAGCACGCAGTATAGCTGGTAATGTAGAAATTCAATTAAGTGAAAATGCTGAGGATTGCGGCTGCGATTTTACCAAAGGATCTCGTTGTGATGATTTTTCGCAATTGTGGTACCCTTTTGCGAAAAGCAAATTATCTGCTTCCTCTTTATCATACATTAGTGACTTACCAGAGTTTATAACTTTTGACTATGCTGATAAAAAAATAACAGTAGTTCACGGCTCGTATTTTAATACTTCTGAATTTGTATTTAAATCGACTCCGTGGACAAATAAAACACCCAATTTTACAGCATCAGAAAGTGATATAATTATCGCCGGCCATTGTGGACTGCCTTTTATCGATAAAAAAGATAAGTTGATATGGCTGAATCCTGGCGTAATTGGCATGCCTGCAAATGACGGACGGACATCGGTATGGTACATGATACTTGATGAAAAAGATGCCGAATTAAAGTATGAGCACCACCAACTCGATTATGACTGTACAACAACTGCTCTTTTAATGCACAAACATCAGCTTCCTCAGGAATACGCTGCAACCATTGTTAATGGCATTTGGGATAATATGGAAATCCTCCCTGAAACAGAAAGTAAACAACAAGGAAAAAAAATTCAATTTAAAGATGAATAAAAACTTAATTCTAATATTTACACGAAATCCTGAACTTGGTAAAGTAAAAACGCGACTAGCTGCTACAATAGGCGACGAAAATGCACTTGAAATTTACATTCAATTACTAGACCACACCAAAAAAGTCGCTCTAGAAACGCCTTACGATAAGCGGGTACTGTACTCGGAGGAAATTAACCACAACGATATGTGGAAAGCAGATTATTTTCAAAAAAAATTGCAAGTAGGAGCTGATTTGGGCGAGAGAATGCACAACGCTTTTCAAAGTGGATTTGATGATGGTTACGAAAAAATAGTAATCATTGGCTCTGATTTAATTGCTTTAGAAAGTACTGATATCACCCAAGCTATTAGCAAACTAGACCACCATGATATTGTAGTTGGTCCCGCTGAAGATGGTGGTTATTACTTATTAGGAATGAAAAGAATTCCTGAAAACTTGTTCCAAAATAAAGAATGGGGTACCAGCACTGTTTTATCAGATACCTTGTTGGATATTAGTAATTTGAAATACTTCCTTTTGGAAGAAAAAAATGATATTGACACTTATGAGGATATAAAAAATATTCCCTTTTTTACTAAATACACAATCTAATGACAAAAGAAACAATAAATACAACAGTTGCATTTTTACAAGACAAAGGATTTACTAATCCTGAGGTAGGAATAGTTCTAGGAACGGGATTAGGACAATTAGTAGACCATGTACAAATAGAGGTTCAAGTTAACTATACTGATATCCCTAATTTTCCGGTTTCGACAGTAGAGTTTCATTCTGGGAAATTACTTTATGGAACTTTAGAAGGTAAAAAAGTGATCATCATGCAAGGTCGTTTTCACTTATACGAAGGCCACTCATTGCAAGAAATCACGTTTCCTGTGCGTGTGCTTAAAGCACTTGGAGTGCAAAGTTTACTAGTCTCTAATGCCGCTGGCGCCATTAATTTATCTTATAAAAAAGGGGATCTAATGTTAATAGACGATCATATTAACTTACAAGGTGGATCTCCCCTAGCCTTCAAAAATGTATCTGATTTTGGAGAACGCTTTACAGACATGTGCGCTCCCTACGACGCTGTTTTAAACGATAAAATGTTGGCTATAGCCAAAGCAAACAATATAACTTTACATAAAGGAATTTACGCCTCAGTCGTTGGACCGCAACTAGAAACGAGAGCGGAATACCGCTATTTAAAAATTATTGGTGCAGATGCTGTAGGAATGAGCACAGTGCCAGAAGTGATTGTAGCAAATCATTTACAATTACCAGTTATTGCTGTTTCTGTTTTGACAGATGAGTGTGATCCTGACAATCTAAAACCTGTAAATATTCCCGAAATCATTGCAGTAGCAGGCGAAGCAGAACCGAAAATGATTACACTTTTTAAAGTATTAGTTAGTCAGTTATAAAAATATATTAATTAAAAAACCAAAAAAAATGAGCTATTTAGATGCAACAAACGACTTGTACAAAAATGCAGCCTTA
>CAXBGV010000037.1:0-13871 GCA_963975235.1 uncultured Flavobacterium sp.
GCGGCTACTAGTGGAATTCTTTTGTTCATATTTTTATTAATTTATTGTAGCGAAAATAATAATAATTTAAAAACAAAGCTGTTTTTTATGTCTTATTTTTAGTATATTTTACTGTTAAATTATTAGGTGTGTTTCTCAATTAGTTGAGTAACTTTGTTTTTAAACAGTTAGCTCCTTTATCATGAACATTCCTCAGTCAAAAAATCCGCGTATTGTTATTATAGGAGGTGGCTTCGCCGGAATCGCATTAGCAAAACAACTCAAAAATAAAAATGTGCAGGTCGTCCTTCTAGACCAGCACAACTACCATAATTTTCAGCCCTTGTTGTATCAAGTAGCTACAGGCGGTCTCGAAGCAGGTTCTATTGCTTATCCTATTCGTAAGGTGATTCAGGAATACGATGATTTTTATTTTAGACTAACTTCTGTTCAAGAAATTGATACTACTAACAAGAAAATCATTGCCGAAATTGGCGAACTCACCTACGATTTTCTCGTTATAGCAACTGGTTCTAAGACTAATTTTTTTGGCAACAAGGAGATCAAGCGCCATAGTATGTCTATGAAAACCATTCCCCAAGCGCTAAATATCCGTAGCTTTATTCTCGAAAATTTTGAACAAGCAGTGCTAACCACTGATGTTGTAGAACAAAATAGTTTAATCAATTTTGTATTAGTTGGTGGCGGACCTACAGGTGTAGAGCTTGCAGGGGCATTGGCCGAGATGAAAAAAGCCATACTTCAAAAAGATTATCCAGATCTAGATATTTCCAGAATGCAAATCAATCTGATTCAGAGCGGGGATCGAATTTTAAATACTATGAGCGAGAAATCATCTGCTGCCGCAGAAGAATTTTTAGTGAATTTGGGAGTTAAAATTTGGAAAAATGTGCGTGTCACTAATTATGACGGTCGCACGATCACGACCAATTCTGATTTAGTTTTTGATACCGCAACGGTGATCTGGACAGCAGGAGTACAAGGTGCTGTAGTAGCGGGATTGAATGCCGATGCTTTAGTAGAACGTGTAGAGCGTATTCGAGTAAATGCATTCAATCAGGTAAAAGGCTATGACGACATTTTTGCTATTGGCGATATCGCTTCAATGGAGAGTCTAGATTTCCCACAAGGACATCCCATGATGGCGCAGCCAGCCTTGCAACAAGGTAAATTATTGGGTAAAAATATAATTAGTTTGATTGATGGTCAGCAGATGCAACCTTTTAGTTACGATGACAAAGGATCTATGGCAACCATAGGTCGCAACAAGGCGGTTGTAGACTTGCCTAAATACCATTTTAGTGGTGTTTTTGCTTGGTTCGTCTGGATGTTTGTGCATTTGTTTTCGCTAATAGGTTTTAAGAACAAAGCAGTTGTTTTTCTAAATTGGGTGTACAACTACATACGTTTTGACCGCGAAGGACGTCTGATTATTAGACCATTCAAAAAACGTACTTTTACAACGTTTACCAGTGATGAAGTCTAGAATAGCAATCCATAAAAAGTAGATTTATGACTCGTTCGGCTATTTTGCGTACCAATTTGAGTGTTTTTTTAACGATACTGCTCGGTTTTATAGCAGTAGGCTTGATTACTGAATTTTATGAGTATGTCCTAGGTGCAAGTAATAAAGCATTGATCAACGTTTTTTTAATTGGTGTTTTAGGTTCTTTCTTTAGTTTTTTTACCTACGGACTTCTATTTTGGCCAGCACTACTAATTTTTAATTTTCTTGTTGAGGGAATCGTTTTAAAAAAGCAAGTTTCACTTTTAGATATAAAATACGTATTCGTTATCGAAAGTGTCCTAGTTACTTGTATAAGCGTAATAATTGCGGCCAATTACCATAAATTTTACTGGTTGTGCTTGATTCCTTTATACATTAGTGCCGAAATTATTCGTTTTAAAGTGGTCGCTAAAAATCAAAGGCAGCTACTTGCAGGTAAATTATAGTTTTTCTGTTTTGTAATAGTTCACCATCAAATCAACGAATTTACTATAACTATTAATGCCATCTTTTTGTTGGTTTATTTTTAAAAAACTATCGTAGAATGCATGAAAGCCTTTGTCTATAAATGAATCATATTGATTCCAAAAATCATCGGTTTCTTTATAATTTGCTAAAATTCCGGGATTAATTATTTGTATTAAATTAAGATAAACAGCCTCGTCTCGCAGTTGCCAGTTGTGCAAACAATAACGCAACGCAAAACTGTAGCCCGAATATTTAAAATACAGGTTGTCATTTTTTACGCAGGCCAAAAAACCTATAAAATTACATTCACTTTCGCTCGCAAAACCTATTTGGTGCGCCATTTCATGACTCGTGGTCATAGGAGAACTGTACCGAGGCAATAGGTAATTTACTTGTGCTTCATTGGTAAACGGATTCAAATACCCTCCAAATCCCATATAAGTAAGTGGTACACTAAATAGAGATTCCTTTACGCTTAGGTTTTGGTATTCAAAAAAGGGATGTTTGGCGGCTAGATTTTTATAACCAAGTTCACTCTTGCCCAACTCTTGCACTAGTGTATAAGGGAACAAAACGGCCTTACGATCATCATTTGTAAGTTGACGGTGTACTGCATTTGTTTTTAGAATTAATTGTTGTGTGAATGCTAGTAAATCAGCATCGCTGTATTCTTTTTCGATTTTTAATTTCTCAAAAAGAGGTTGGCGGTAGTAATTTAATGCCCAAAAAAGGTGAAAGAAAAAATAAAATACTGATACAAAACTAATTAGCTGGAGACTGTTGTTTTTCCAATTAGTTCTCCACGATTTCCGACTAGTAGTCCACAACCAGCGTACGAGTAACAAAATCAAACCAAAATACAAGCAGTCACCAATAGAGAATGGAATCGTACCCAATGCAATGCGGGAAAATCGAGAGATGTATGGAAACAAACCTGTGCTATAATACTGTTCCACCACCTCCGGAAAGTACGCGATGATCTTTAAAAAAAGAATTTGAACTACTAAAAAAAGGGGTAAAAAATATTTTGATTTCACTAATCGATGGTTTAATTGTACTCTAGCTAATAATAGTAAAGATAGTCACTTTAAAGAATAGAACGGAAACATCAGTTGAACCTTCAGTTACACTAAATCCTAGCGCGCTAAAAGTGGCTGATTTTTATTAATACATACTATTTAACTTTTGTAGCATTTATATCTCTTCCCATGTTTAACGTTAAACTTGTAATATTACCTTTTTCATCACTATTAAATGTAAATTGAGCTGTAATTATTTTACTGTAAAATCTATTGTGGGCCATTGGATAAACAGTTGTAATCTGTTCGCCCGTTCCTTGTATGTATAACTGTCCTTTATCTTCGGTTACTGTAAAAGAATAATTTTCATTTAACTGATAAATACCAGCGTAGGTTTTAAGGACCGCTGGATCAACTTTCACGTCAATTATGGTATCATATGCAGCAACCCCTAATTTTTTTAAAGCCTTTTTCGCGTTGGCATTATCTGGATTTAAAGCCACTGATTTTTTATAATTTTCAATAGCATTGACCGTGTCTTTTTGCAATGCATAAACTTCGCCTAGACTATCATAAACATTTGAAGAATTTGGATTTAGTGTCGCATTAAATTTAAAAATGGATAAAGCATCAGTTGCTTTATTTTCGTTAAGGTATTTGTAACCCAATTCATTAATAGCGGCATCGTCCATCGCAAATTCACTAGGATTGGATTGTATGGATTTGGTTGTTTTAGCAATTGCCTCATCAACAGCGTTTTCTTCTAACGCTTTTTGAAATGCTGAAATAACAGTCATCTTAGGTATTTCATAAGGCTTTGTAGCTAATATATTTTCAATTGCAACATTCATCTGATCTTTAGGGATGGCATTTCCAGCATTCGTAAGCCATATATACGTTTTTTTTTTGTCTAAATCCCTCATGATAAAATTACGGTAACCAAAATCACTTCCTGAATGGTTAACTGATTTTTTTTCTGGAGTAAGAAACCATCCAAATCCATAATTGGACAAAGAACCATCATTTAAAAGTACAGGAGTAAATGCTTCTTCAATTGTATTCATAGAAACTAACTTTTCAGTGTATAAAGCTTGATCCCACAAAAACAAATCATCCACGTTTGAAAACATACTAGTAGAGCCAGTATGTGAAACAGCATAATCATCAAGGTCTCCAATCACAGTATAACCCACAGCCCTGTTTTTTAAATCGATTTTTGGTGTGTCACCAACCAAAGTGTTTTTCATTTTTAATGGTTTAAAAATAGTTTCTTTCAAAAACTCCGCTAAGGACATCTTCGAAACTTTTTCTATGATCATAGCCAACATAACATACCCAGCATTATTGTAAACATATCTATCTCCGATATTGGCATCTAACGCTTCTCTTTCTTCAATTATTTTTAAAATTTCTGCATTACTCAAGTTGTCTTTTGCAGCGAATGGCTCGTATTTAGGCATTCCTGAAGTATTATTCAGTAAGTTTCGTATTGTAATGTCTTTTCCATAAGTTGGGAATTCAGGGAAATACTTCGTGATTTTATCCTCGTAAGAAAGCATACTTCTTTCTTTTAATATCATAATTCCCATAGCCGTGAATTGTTTTGAAACAGATGCCAAATCAAAACAAAATTCGGGTTTTAATAGCTGTTTTGTTTCTTTGTTGGCATATCCAAAAGCTTTTCGATAAATGACTTTTCCGTTTTCAGCCACTAAAAGACTTCCATTAAAAACACCATTTGCGTGAGCTTGATTCATTAATTTATCTAGTTCGGCAGATTTATTTTGCGCTGTGGTAGCAAAAAGCGAAAACAATAGTACGATAGTTAAAAAGGTTTTTCTCATAAGAATTTTTAATTTAGCACGGCAAACCTAGCGTAAATTCTTATAGTAAATGTTAAAGCACTAAAAATATCTTGTTAATAAAACTATAAATGAAGCCTGTAAATTAAAAGGTTGTACCGGACTAGGCAATTGTTGCTACATGGTTTCTTTATTGATAAGTATCTGAAAGTAAACTGAAATAGTAGCAGTCTGCGATAGCCACAAGTTGGTAGCCTCGTAATTAACGTATTGATTGAAGTGTGACTGCAAATTTTAATTTGAGATCTTTGGTTGGCGCAAAACAACTTATATTAGGTTGTGTTATCTCTGTTTTAGCAACCATTTTATTAAATCATCATTATCTACAATACTCCACGAATGTGGATGCCTTACATTATCAGGTTTGCGATACCCTTTATTTTGTGTTAGTAGGAGCTCCGCTTTCTGGTTTCCAAGTCTCTGTAGTTCATTAATCATCGCAGAAGCCTCTATTGCATTCATACTCATACAGTCTAGGTTTCTTTCTTGTAACCACCAATTTATATCAGGTTCAGTGTATATTCTTATAGGCATTCCAGTCAGTTTTTTAATTGCACTTTGAGTTGTGTCTGAGAATGAGTATGGTGAAATTGCATAATATTCGGTGCGATGAGTTGTTGGGTTGCCACCAGTTTCTTTTTCAAGTCTTTCTATCATGTAAACATTTTCTTGGTTGGCTTGGTTTTCTTTCGAAAGTCGAACATCTCTTTTTGCAGCATTATAAAATCTTTCAAAGTCTAGTGGTGGATCAATGGCAAAAACGGCTGCTGGTTTTATATCTGAGTATTCAGCATACTTTATTGCACAACTACCACCAATTGAAAACCCACCAACATAAAACCGTAGATCGATTAATTTGTGTTTTGAAGTTACATCTTTTACTATTTCATCAAAAGTTTGTTGGCTTAGGTTGTCAACACCAAAAGAAAAACGGCCATCTTGAAAGGTTGGAATAATTGTTAAAATCCCTTTTAATGCTAATTTGGTAGGTAAATCAGTTTGCTTTAGTACGTCTTCTGCTGTTTCACCAAAACCAGGAATTAGAAAGAGGTATCCTGCCCAAGGAATTTTTGGTGGATAAAATATAGTGTAACAGTTTATTGTTTTGTTGGTTTCGTTCAGAAAAACTTTTTCAATTTTTGGTACCGCCACTTTCTGCGCCTTACAATTTGTAGAAAATAGTGCAAAACCTATAATTAGTAAAATAAATTTATTCATGATTTTCTATTCTTTTTTATTTACTCCAAAGTCGCAGTTCGATTATTCCTGTCAGTGTCGTGCTAAAGCAACAATCTTGTATTTTGTTTGAAATATAAGATATTTTCGCAAAAGTAAATGAAACTCTAACATCTCAATTTAGAGAAAAGGCTGTTCGCTAATTTGATGCTGCAGTTCCATTTACAGTGTTGTTTAAATTTTTATTTTCGGTACTTTACTCTTTTATAAACGCAAATACAATCATAAACGAAAAGTATAAAAAGAATAACAAACATAATATTGTCCAAAACAATCTTTCTTTTAGTGCTGTTTTTCTTTCTTTTAGTATCAAAATTCCATTAACAATTGACAAAACCATCACTATTAAAAACATAAATAGGGTTGATGGTTTTCCGTAAGAATAGATCCAATGAAATTCTTTGCTAAACCGGAAATTATCTGCAAATTTTGATAGTATAAAATTGCAAATGAACGCGACGAAAATTAGTGCAGTATTTTTTTTAAGTTGTTTCAAAATCTAAATTTCGGAAATTAAGGACCAACGTTGGCTATGAGTATATAGTCGCTTGCTTTTTGGTTTTACTTTACTTTAATGCGAAGATCCAGTTCGGTAAATTCAAACATTTGCCCTAAATAAGAGCTGGGGATTACTGTGCTTATTTATAAATGAATCTAAAAATTATTTTTACTAGTATCATTAATAAAGCAAGCAATACATATTTTTTCCAGTTGACTTTTTGCGATTGAGTTTTGTTCTTTTTTGGTTTTTTTAAAGTTGCATCTAATTGAAAAACATTAAACACAGTATTTTCAAATAAATTGTCACTTTCTACTGTATCAATTTGCACTTTAAGCCTGCGTTTTGCGATCTTAAAAGTGAAATCTTCCAGTAATTGATCCTCTGTGTAAGTTTCATCTTCGTTGTTTTCATCTATCCAAAATAATTCCCCATCCTTTGCGTACGCTGTATCATAAATTTCATTTTCCTCTTCAAAACGATTTCCATATTCTTGTTTCATTTCTGAATCAATAAATTTTATGCGTATTTTTTCTCCATCTTGTATTAATGAATAACCGTGAAAATTAACGGAACTCACACAACTTACGGTAATGATTTCTGATTTTGGAAATAGTTCAACTAAGCTTTTTTCGTAATCTACTAAGTTTAGATTTTTATTTTCTCCGATTGATTTATTAGTTAATACATACCCGTCACATATTATTAGGTTTCCATTGTAGTGTCCGATTCCAATTTTATTCTTTTCTGGATTTAGTATTTTCTCAAAAGTTGTTTGCTCTGTAAGTTCAAAATGTTCAAAGCCTAAACTTCTTAAAAGTTTATTTTCGTCTGAATAATTATCTTTATTTTCAACGATAATTAATGAAGTATTCCATCCCATGTTTCTTCTGTTTTTTGTTAGTCTCGACTACTGCTGATGCACTTGCTACGTTTGCCCATTTTTTAAATGCTTTATTGTAGGGAATAGTAAAAAGTGCAATTTAGAAATGTTAATTGTTCAAAATACCGTAATTGCCATAATCGTTTTTTTAATTATGGTATGTTTCTTCATCATTATTATCTGTTTTAAAAAAATACGAAGAAAAACATAAAATTAAAATATAACTGCTTGGAAATAAAATACTTTTTAATGAAAAGAATACGGAGAAATCAAGGATTGAAAAAGTAATAATAACTCCTAAAATAGAAATTGCAGCAGTCAAATGTCGCATTACTTTCTCTGAGCAATTTTCTCTATTTAGCTTATATGAACATATGTATAGTATTAGAAACGTTGGTAGGGATAACATACAGCTTGCAAACATTGTAGCAATAGCAACTGGAAAAAGGTCGTTGAAATTAAATAATGAGTTTTGATTAAGATAGAAACTAATTGGCCAAAATAAGAAAGGAGTGAATAAAATAGTCATCAGCCAAATCTTAGATATATAACTCATGTTTTTAAATGTTTTGTAATTTCATTCTTTCTTTTGTAGATCAAAGTCACAATTATGATGCTTTTAGACGACTAGAACTTTATAATCGCTAAATTTTAGGCCTAACCGAAACTTGATGTGAAATGGTAGTTGGACTATACTGCAGCTAGGTCAAAAGAGCTGTTGTAGGCTTGCTTTATTGTTTTACTGTTGCGAACATTGATATTGTTAATCCTTTTTTAACATTCCAAATTCCGAAACTTGATGAGCGTGTAATTGATTTACCAAAAAGTTGTCCACTATATCTAAAAGGTTCTGCTTCATCTTTTTGTTTTGGTAAATATTCAATCGATATAAAAAACGGTTCTTCAAACTTTAAATCGAATTCTTCTATGTTAAATTTATTCCATCCGTTTTCGACTTTTTTTTGAATTATAATATTTTGAGTATTTATTTTGTTGTTTGGTAAATTATCTTTTATATCATAAATGTTTATTCTAAAACTCGCTGTATCAACAAAGACATTAAACAAGTTTATGTTTACATCTAATATTTTTGAAGGTTTCTTTATTTTAATTTCTTTAGCAAATTCTTGAATATCATTGTTTTTATCATTATTTGCTTTTACATAACCTGCGACCATTGACACATATGACTTTGTTCCAAGTTCAACAAGTTTTGGTTTAGTTGCAATAACAATTACTTCACTTAAAACAGTTTGACTTTCCTTTAAAATGATTTCATTAAAGTTTGATTTTTGTAATTCATAAACATTAATCTGTTTTTCTTCGTACCCAATATATGAAAAAGAAAGTAACTCGTTCAATTCAGAATTATTAAGGGTGATTTTAAAGTTCCCATTTTTATCGGAAATAGTTCCAATATTTTTGTTTTTAATTCCAATGTTGACATATTCAAGAGGTTTATTAGTATTTGATTTAATTATGCCGCTTAACGTAATCTGTCCGTAAGTTTGAGTTATAAATAGTAGAAAAAAATAGGTAATAATAATTTTCATTTTCTTGTGTTTATTTCGTTTTAAGCTTGCCTAGAACGTTTTGCTTCTTCGAGATATCTGGAAGTTCGTAACCGTTCAATTTTCGGCTTAACGAAAACTTGATGCGAAACGGTAATTACATTAAATTCAGCTAGCTCAAAATGGCTGTTACAGGAAGGTTTTTTATTTATTAGTTATATTCACTTGTATTTCTTTCTTTATTTTGTGAACTCCTTCTGATGATTTGGATTTGATCTTCAACACTTTCTATTAGCTTTTCAGTAAACTTTGGTTCACTTGAATCTAAATTTAAATCCAAAAATTCTTGTTGTTCTAATTCATTTAAATAATGAACAAATCTTCTAGCTCTATTAATTCTTATTTCGATTCGCGACATAAAGTCTCTATTGTAGTAGAATTTCAATTCTTCTTCTGCAGATTTCACAAAATAATTATTCAATTCTTCATTAAATATTCCAGAATCCAAACAGACTAAATCTATATAAGCAAAATTGAATGCTAAATATTCATAGATATAATTACCTAAAGCAGTTAACTTTATATGATCTACTGCTTCGGAATAGTGCTCTAATCTATTACTTGATTCTATTAAACCTTTTTCTAAATATAAATCAATATGATTAATACAGTCATTCTTTGAGTCATATTTTAAATCAAAATTCTGTATTAAAAATTTGGCATCAATAAAGCCATTTGTTCCTTTATCACTGATCCGATTATGAAGAGCATTTAAAATCCTTAAACCTGTAAAATGAGAGCTATCTATATCATTTCTTAATTGATATAAATTAGGGATTTTGCTTTTTCTTTCGTCGTAAAAAAAACGATCTGGAATCATCATGGGTTTAATAACTTGATGAACTTGAAATACCCAATCGCTATGTGGAGCCATTTCATCAATATTTGTGTATCCTGATGTAAGGAAGCCTTTAAAAAACTCGAGTGCTTGTCTTACATCACCATGAGTTGCATATCTTAAAAAGTAACTTAAAGGTGAATTTTTTCTTTTTAACTGATTTTTACAAATACTGAAAAAAGCATTTAAAGTATTTAATTCGTTTAAGTTTTTTATTCCAAATTCTGTATCTAAGTCTGTAGTATATTTTAATTGTTCAAGAATGTAATCAATCCTTTTTATTACTACTTCGGGAATAACTGGAGAAGATAAGTGAAATCCAGGACTCTGGTAAGCATCTAAAACACCTCTAGATTGTGCATCATAATATCTTTCTTCACGCATTGATACAATTACTAAGCACCCTAATTTTTCTGCAATTTCTACAGATGTCAAAAAACAAACATCTTGTAAGTCAGGGGATAACTGATCCATGTTGTCCAGAAAGATAATTAAAGTCTTATTTTTATCTTTCCATTTTATACTTATTTTCTCGCAAAATAATTTAATATCATTTGTTTTTTCAAGAACAAATTGTCTTAAAAGAGATTGATATTCAGTATTTGTTTCTTCTAAACCTACTAATATTTGTTTTTTATAAATTTCAAACTCTTCTGAAAATAACTCTAGTAAATCTGCTCTTGTGCCATTTCTTAAATTATTAACATCGATTTCGACTAATATTTTTTTCCATATCTCATCTGTTAATTCAACTCGTGTTTGTGATGATTGCAAAAGACCAATTAAAGCAATATGTGCATACATTTCAATTTCTCGTGGCTTGATATAGAAAAGAAACCTTTTTAAGAAGGTTGATTTTCCAGCTCCTCTTCCTCCAAACAAAATCATCACATTATGCAGATTTTGTCTTTTTACTGTTTCTGCAATTCTAATACCAAAAGCACCACCAGCTTTATCGTCTGTAAAATCTCTAAAGCCTAAATTTTTGAAATATGGTGTTAATGAATCATGTAAAAAACCTTGAACATCTTTTTGTAAATCATCATATTTACCTTTGTTACTAACGTAGCAACTATTCATGAAATCTGCATCAGTTTCATTTATAGAGCCTAAATATTTTCTTGACAGCGTATTTAAAGGACCTGCATATTTATTACTATTTACAGGTGTATTGTAGGCTGTAATATTATTCTTCGGATAATATATTTCTGGAAAAGTTTTTTTAGAAACCCCAATGTTTTGTCCTAAAGAATCTTTTTGGGTTACACTGTCATAACCAAGGATATTGATAGCATGTGTTAAATCATTTATAAAAAAGTCAATATCATTAATAACAAATGCTGATAGTTTTTTCCAAGGTTTGAATGTAGGAGGTAATTTGAAAATTATCCAAACTTTACCATTGCATATTGATGCAAATGGAGCTTGCAAATCTTCTGCATATTCTTTAACTTGAAAAACAGCTTTTTTTATCTCATCATTGGTTAAAAGTGTTTCTAAAAGGATTTTTTGGAAACCTTTCTTTGTATTAGTACCATTTGGTAACTCAAAATAAATACCGTTTTTTTTACTTTCAAGTATAAGTAGTGGTTTATTGTTTTTTCCTTTTAAAACGTAATCTGCTCTATTACCATTAATGAATTTTTCAACTGAAATAGGATCTTTTGGCCATTTTAATACATCGTTTAAAATTGTATCAATAATTTTAAACCTAGTTTCTGCTTCATTTAGCTCAACATCCGAATACTTTTTTTTTAGGTCTTGTAAAATTTCTATTTCAGTCATTTGATGTTTTTTTATTGAAGCTAATTTAAACAAATATTTAGTGTTTTGATTTCGATTTTTTTTTAGTTACTGTATTTTCCCCATTTTGGGCAAACTTTCCTGTAACGTTTTGGGGATGCGCGAAGAAGTGGAATTAGAAGCACAAATGTTCAATTTAGCACTGATCCCTCTTTTTTGCAAAACCCCTGTTATATGTAGTTTTTTTTATCCTTCACTACGTCCAAACATAGAAAACGGAATTGCTAAAAGTAAATGTATCAATGCAATGTAAGCATAGGTATCATTTTCGCCAAACATTTTGAACATCCAATACAATTCTCCAAGAAATGGCAAAAACAAAGTAAGTATTCCGCCAATAAAACCTGCTTCGGTAAATGCGATAATTACTGTCCAAATGTGTGTGATAATTGCTGTTATGGCGAATATGCCATAAAGTGATACGAAGATTGCTTTCATTTTATATTGTGTTTAAGAGTGAATGATTTAATTATAAATATTATTCCGCCAATTATGTCAATTGGCATCTAAGCTGATTTGTCATTTAGGTAAATTGGTATTAGGGGGTTAAATAAAATTGCAATTAGTCCAAAAGTAATAACCCAAAAATTTAGTCCATATCCGAATTCTGTAACAGCGACTGCAACTGACCCAATTGTCAAGACAATACACAATAAAGTATAATCCCCAATTGGCAAGTCTAATAATCCTATGAACAAAAGTCCTGCACAAATTAATAAAAGTGTTTTCATATTAGTTACAGTCTCTTAATTTACGTTCACAATCATCAAGTTCGCTTTCGAGATTTCTGATTTTATATTCTAAATCGCTATTGTCGTTTTGTAATGAAGAATTATCATACGATTGGTTATTTGAACTACTTTCAAAATCTTCTTTTTCTGATTTGCAGTCTTCAAGTTCGCTTTCTAATTCTTCTTTCTCATTCTCCAATGTCGAAACCTTGTCTTCAAGGTCTGAAATTTCATAATTCAAACTATTGATTTCTTTGTTCTTATTTACAATCACAATTGTTGTTGCCAAAAGTCCTATCGAGAGTAAAATTGTCAGCCAATGCTTTTTGAAAATTTGATTTATTTTGTCCATACAGTCGTTTTAAAATTACCCATAACTCATTTACAAAATCAAATATACTCCACTTTTTGGTTTATTTCGCTTCTACACTAAGTTTTTTCTTTCTTTTTGTGCTCGTGAGTTCATGCAGTTCTTTGCGTGAGGGATAGCAGCAAGCTACCATAGTAGCGCGAATAGCCTGACAGCAATCTAGAAAGGGCTTTTTATTTACAATTGTAGCTAAGCCCTTTTTAGATTACTGGCACGCCCTACTAATTATCGTTTTTTTGAGGATTTAATAGTTTCTTGGGGCAATAAGCTGTTTAAACTTTGTAACTTTGGGTTTTATTAAATTTTAAGTCAAAAATCGATATATGAGTCAAGAAATAAGAAATCTAGAACCAAAAGAACTTTGGAATAAATTTGCTGATTTGAATGCAGTGCCGCGTCCCTCTAAAAAGGAAGATCGTGTGATTGCTTTTATGAAAAACTTTGGGGAAAGCCTAGGTTTAGAAACGTTTGAAGATGAGATTCGCAATGTAATCATTCGTAAACCTGCAACGGCTGGAATGGAAAACCGCAAGCCTATTGTGATGCAAGGGCACCTTGATATGGTACATCAAAAAAACGGAGATACGACCTTTGATTTTGATACTCAAGGGATCGACATGTATGTAGATGCTGATTGGGTACGCGCTCGCGGTACGACTCTTGGTGCGGATAACGGTTTAGGTGTGGCGGCTATTATGGCGGTTTTAGAAAGCAAAACCATTGCGCATCCTGCTATCGAAGCTTTGTTTACCATCGATGAGGAAACGGGAATGACAGGTGCTTTGAACCTAAAAGGTGGAATCCTGCAAGGACAGATTCTATTGAATTTAGATACCGAGGAGGATGACGAAATTGATATAGGTTGTGCTGGTGGAATTGATGTAACGGCTTCGGCTGAGTTTGATGAAGAGGAAACACCTGATGGATCTGTAGGATATACAATTACGGTTAAAGGATTGAGTGGTGGTCACTCTGGAATGGATATTCATAAAGGACTTGGAAATGCGAATAAAATTATGAATCGTTTATTGTTTGACGGTTTTGATAATTTTGGGTTGCAAATTGCCTCGATTCACGGTGGTAG
>CAXBGV010000038.1:0-13762 GCA_963975235.1 uncultured Flavobacterium sp.
TCGGCATCATTCCTTCGTAACTAATGTAGCGAGTCACAAAAGCCCCTACAATAATAAAAATCCAAGATAGGTGCAACAGTAACGTCGCCCATTTTTCTTTTTTCCAGAGTTGATAGCGCTTAATATTACCAATGAAGTTAATTACAAAAATGACCATAATAGCCTCAAACCACCATGCATTGTAAATCATTATTCTTGCTGTGTCCGTATTGTATTTACTTTCTATAAATGTTCCCACACCCATTGAAATTGCAAACGATAGAAAAAGAATCGCCATTAGACGTGTAGAAAATAAAAAGGACAGTATTTTTTTATCCATTTGTAAGGAATTATATTTTTTAAAAGTGAGACAAAAGTACTTAAAAATGTTGACTATAATTGCGGCACAATTGTTAATTTAATCCAAAATTAAGCCTTCAAAACGGTTTCAAAATTATTTTTGGGGCGTGTCCTTGACTTGGCAAAAAAGCCAAGCCAAGGTCGGGTGATCCGCTATATTCCTGCTACTAAAACCTACGGCTGTCGCCTTGTTTTATTGAGCAGGAGATGCCGCTTCTCCCCCTCACGCACAACTTATTTAAATTCAAAATCTACATTTAAAAAAAAAGAGTTAATTACTTACAAAATATATTTTAAAAATGCTATCTTGGCACTAACCTATTTAAAATTAAAAAAACTCGTATCATGAAAAAAATAATAGTAGTACTGTTGCTATCACTAACAAATTTTATCTGCAAAGCATCTGATAAGGTAATCATTGCCGAAGTAATTTTTGAGAATACTACAGGTAAAACATTTAATTCAGGTGAATTTTACATCACAGAAACGAACAAAAAATTTACGATTAGCACGCTCTCAAGTTTCAAAATCACGTTACCGGCTACAGGTAAGTACCAATTCTCATTCACATCAGCTGATTTTATAGCGTACACTTCATATCCCGCAGTAATCAATGAACGAAAAAAAACAATACGAGTAACACTTGTCGAGAATAAGCAATTGATTAAAACTACAGGAAATTTAGTAGCGAGAACAACTTTAAATAAAGACTTAACTACAGAGCAATTTGAACAACAAATACAAACCGGGCATATCTACTTTATACTTCATGGATTAGACAACTCAATTCCAGAAGAATATATCGCTTTTCATAATAAATATGGCATCAATGTTAGGAAAGAAAATTGTGTACTCGATCCAGTATCCTTTAAAATGACTACTGAAAACAACCAAATAATAGCCAAATACTTAACTATAAAATATGGTAACGAATGGTTACTTGAATTACCAACAAAACCATTTGGAGTCAAATAAAATGACTCAAATAGATAAGATAGCTTGGATTGAAATTCAAGATAAAAAAATACTCTCTACTAAAAGTTTTGGAAAAGACAAATATTACATTCCCGGTGGTAAAAGAGAGGCCAATGAAACAGATTCACAAACACTACTAAGAGAAATTAAAGAAGAACTAACAGTTGATCTTGATTCGAATAGCTTACAATTAATTGGCATTTTTGAAGCCCATGCACACGGACACCAAGCAGACGTTTCAGTAAAAATGACTTGTTATTCAGCTAATTTTACAGGAGTACTAAAACCCTGTTCAGAAATAGAAGAAATGGTTTGGCTCACTATGGCTGACCGAGATAAAATATCTAAAGTTGATCAAGCCATTTTTGATTATCTCCATCAAAACAAAAGGATTGAGTAAACTTAAAAATGCACAATATAACAGTAGTAAGCTATAAATCAGTTCTTTTATCGATTGTTTTATGCTTGCTACTTTAGGTGTTCTACTTCATTTTTTTTGCTAATTTTGTGTCATGATTAAAGTTAGTATTATTGGCTCAGGAAATGTAGCTCAGCATTTGATAAGTGCTTTCTTAGCGATTCAAAATTCAAGTTCCAAAATAGAACTTGTACAAGTATATTCTAGAAAAAAAGAGTCTGTCAGTCATCTACTCGATAACAGTAAAATTGTAACAAATAGTGCCGATTTACAAGAAGCAGATGTATACATTATAGCTGTTTCTGACGACGCAATTGCTGCTGTTTCAAAAGAATTAGGTTTCAAAAACAGACTTGTAGTTCACACCTCTGGTAGTGTTAGTATTGATGCTATTTCTGATGCTAACCGAAAAGGTGTTTTTTATCCCTTGCAAAGTTTTACAAAAAATAAAGCTGTAGATTTTAATGGCATCCCCATTTGCCTTGAAGCAGAAAATGCTACTGATTACCAATTGATCGACACGGTAGCTAAATTAATTTCGACAAAGGTTTTTGCAATTAATTCACAACAACGCCGAGCTTTGCATGTTGCTGCCGTATTTGTGAATAATTTTAGCAATCATATGTATCAAATAGGAAATGACATTTGTGATGAAAACCAAATTCCATTTGCCATTTTACATCCTTTAATCGCTGAAACTGCGCAAAAAATAGCAACGCTGTCACCATCACAAGCGCAAACAGGACCTGCAATTCGCAACGACGAAAAAACAATCGCTGCGCACCAAGAGTTTTTAAACAACGACAATCAATTAATGATATATAAAATTCTAACACAATCAATACAAAATAATGGCAAAGAGTTATAAAGAAATAATGAACGACATCACCACTTTTATTTTTGATGTCGATGGTGTACTTACTGATGGATCAGTATTTATTAGTAATGAAGGAGAAATGCATAGAACGATGAACATTAAAGATGGATATGCAATGAAAACCGCCATAGATTGTGGCTACAATGTGTGTATCATCTCCGGAGGAAGTAACGAAGGTGTACGCGTACGTTTGCGTAACCTAGGGATTACAGATATTCATTTGGGATCACCTGATAAGGTAGCGACCTTTGACGAATATACAGACGCATACGGTATAAATCCAGAGCAGGTACTTTATATGGGCGACGACATCCCCGATTACCATGTTATGAAACTAGTGGGTTTACCTACTTGCCCACAAGATGCTTGTCCTGAGATTAAAGGAATTTCAAAATACATTTCGCATAAAAATGGCGGCAAGGGAGCAGTTCGAGACGTCATCGAGCAAGTAATGAAAGTGCAAGGAAAATGGATGGCTGTTTTTAATGGACAATTAGACTAAAAATATTGCTCTTCACCTTTTAGATAATTTCTATAGTAGTCAAAACCACATTAAAAAAATGAATTTCTTAAACCTGATTCGATATAAAAATCTACTGATGCTTGCTTTCATGCAGCTCTTGTTTAGATTCGACTTTTTTTATTTACAGCACATTCCGTTAGCTTTAAATAATTGGCAGTTTGCACTACTTGTTTTAAGTACTGTTTTGATTGCCGCTGCTGGATATGTTATTAATGACATTTTTGACCAAGATACAGATGCTATAAACAAACCAACAAAAGTGATTGTTGGAAAAAGTATTAGCGAAAGCAATGCTTACAGCATTTATGCCGGATTAAATATTACTGGAGTTTGTATTGGATTTTATTTATCCAATGTGATTATGAAACCTAGCTTTGCAACAGTATTTATTTTGATTGCAGCAACTTTATACATTTATGCAACAAGCCTTAAACACATAGCTATACTTGGTAATGTTATTGTTGCCTTAGTCTTGTCTATGAGTGTTATTATACTTGGTGTTTTTGATATTTATCCAATAACGTCGTATGCAAATCAGGCGGTGATGGCTAATTTATTTTCGATAGTAGTAGACTATGCCGTTTTTGCATTCATGATTAACTTTCTAAGAGAAATAATTAAAGACATTGAAGATATCAAGGGAGATGAAGCACAAGGAATGAAAACCTTACCCATATTAATTGGAGTTAGTAAATCTGGCAAAATTGTCTCAGTATTAAGTGTAATACCGATAATTTTTTTGTTTCAATATGTCAATAATTTCTTCGTTCGCAACAGCTTGTACTTTGCTACAGCCTACGCTTTTATTTTTGTTTTAGCACCTTTGCTTTACTTCACTATAAAAACAGGAGGAGCCAAAACCAAGGAAGATTTTCATACCCTAAGTTGTATATTAAAATGGATTTTATTCTTCGGAATTTTATCAATTATCATTATAACATTAAACATTCAGTACAATGCTACACGATAAATTAAAAAATTACAAATTAATTTTAGCTTCAGGTTCACCGCGTAGGCAACAATTTTTTAAAGATTTAGATTTAGATTTTGAAATTCGTCTCAAAGAAATTGAAGAGGTTTATCCACCAAATTTGAAACGAGAAGAAATTACCAATTTCTTAGCTATTTTAAAATCTACTCCATTTGAAGGTACATTACAGGAAAAGGAATTAGTCGTAACTAGTGATACCATTGTTTGGCACAATGAAAAAGCGTTGGGAAAACCCAAAGATAGAGATGATGCCTTTGCGATATTAAAATCATTATCAAATGCAACTCATGAGGTAGTTACTTCCGTTTGTTTTAAAACCAAACACAAAACTGATGTGCTATTTGATGTAACAAAGGTTACATTTAATAGTATAAGCGATGAAGCAATTAACTACTACATTGATAAATACCAACCTTATGATAAAGCAGGTGCTTACGGCATTCAAGAATGGATTGGTTTTATAGGTGTCGCTCGAATTGAGGGTTCGTACCCTAACGTTATGGGCTTACCTGTTGATAAAGTATACCAATATTTAAGTAACTTAGCGTAAAACTGCAAAAGATGACCTTTTTTAATGATTTCACAAAAGAACTAATTGCGTCAGGTATATTGTTCGTTTTACTTATTGCCGTGCGCATTATTACGACTAAGCTAGTAAAGCGTTTTGCAACAGCAACAACGAGGTTAGAGCACAGAACCAATCTCGTTATTAAGTACCTTCATTTATTAGCAAATATACTTGCTATCATAGCGTTTATTATTATTTGGGGCGTACAACCAAAAGATATAATTATTGCCATTTCCTCTATAACCACGGTAGTAGGAGTAGCAATGTTTGCTCAGTGGTCTATTTTGAGCAACATTACATCTGGCGTTATTTTATTTTTTTCTTTTCCTTTTAAGATTGGAGATGTTATCAAAATTCATGATAAAGATTTCCCTATTATAGCAGAAATAGAAGATATTAGAGCTTTTCATGTATCACTTGTAACTGAAGATGGTGAAATGATTGTTTATCCTAACAACCTTCTTTTTCAAAAAGGCATCTCTATTATAAAACAATAAAAAAGTGGTCTACTAGCTCTTGTTTGGCACCAAAATACAGTAAATGATAATACTATAAAATTTTAAAGCGATATCATAACGATTTGTGTACAAAAAAAGTTCATTTTTGCTTCAAGAATAAATAATCAAAGCATTTAATTGCTATTTAAATCAAAAGTACATGAGCAACACTATTAGGTACCCATTTTATGTTAGATTAAGCTGTACGTTGGTTAGTTTAATAGGTATTACATATATATTTTACGCTGGTCAAGCGATACTAACACCTATCCTACTCTCCTTTTTGTTTGCTGTTTTATTGCTACCCATCGACCATTTTCTCAATTCAAAATTGCGTTTTCCTCATACGTTATCCGTTGCCGTAACAGTTGTCATTTTTATATGTTTTTTCCTTTCGATACTAGCTGTAATATCCTATCAAATGAGCGACATAGCTACTGATTTTGATAAAATCAACAAGAATGCAAACATCTTTATTACCGATATCCAAAAATACATTCGAACAAATTTTAACATCAGTTTGTGGGAACAGCGTAAATATATAAATGATGTAGCCGAAGACTCGGTTAAAAAAGGGAAAGAAACAATAGGTACAACTTTATCATCAGTTACAGACACTCTTATTGATCTCACCTTAATTCCTATCTACACCTTTTTAATTTTACTTTATAGAACACATTTTATCACATTTTTGGTAAAACTTTTCAGAAAAGAGTACCATTCTAAACTCAGAGAAATACTTGGGCAAATAAAAGTTTCGGTTCAAAGTTACATATCTGGTTTACTTTTAGAAATGATATTTGTATCTATTTTAACGGGTGCTGGTTTATATTTTATCGGAATCAAGTATTTTATTTTGCTAGGTATTTTAACTGGTATTTTAAACCTCATACCCTATATAGGAATCATCGTAGCCGGGGTTCTAACAATTATAGCTTCACTAACTGGTACTCCAGACGCATCGATTATAATAGGAATAATTGTTGTGAATGCAATTGTACAGCTCATAGACAACAACATTTTAGTACCTTTGATAATTAGTTCAAAAGTTCAAATTAATGCTCTAGTATCAATTGTTGGTATCATTATAGGAGGAGCACTATCAGGAATTGCCGGAATGTTTTTAGCAATACCGATACTTGCAATACTAAAAATAATATTTGACAGAACCGAAAACTTAGAAGCTTGGGGCTATTTGATGGGTAATGATGTGCCAAAAACATTTATATGGAAGATTAAAACAAAACAGCATTCCAAAAAAGAAAAGATTGCTCAAGAGATCCTAGAGGAAAATAATACGCCTATTGTACCACCTGAAAATTAATACCATCATACACTAGTTTATAAATCTATTTGATGATGTTCTTTTCCGATGTATCTAATTACAAACTTTGAATGCTTAAATTGTCATTGTTTTTAAAATTTCAGTAGAAATGAAAATTCTTGTTTTTTTGGCTCTTTTTGTAATGCAAGTATCTTTTTCACAAATAACCAAAACCGAAAAAGATTCTACAGCATTGTACGACAACATTCAGCAGTTTTCAAAAAAGCGTAAGTACACTAAATTTTTACACGGATTAATTTTTAGATCTTCTAAAACCAGTAAAAGCGAAAAAATAGTTCCACCTAAATTACATTTGAATGCAGATGGTAAAATCATTCGGAAAATACAAATTGTAACACTTGATCCATTTGGATACTCTGATTCTGACAGCACTGCTCAGCCAAAAAATTGGGGAGAACGAACTGGTAATGCGATTCATCTCAAAACTAAGAAGTTTGCTATTCGGAATTTTTTACTGTTTAAAGAAAATAGCGTTTACGATGTTTATAAAATCAAAGAAACAGAGCGTATTATTAGAGCTCAAAACTTTGTAAATAGAGTTACAATTACAGAAGAGTTAATTGCTCCACAATCTGATTCAGTTGATGTATTTATACGTGTTTTAGACACTTGGAGTTCAATCCCTAAGTTTTCTATTTCTAGTAGTCGAGTTGGAGTTGGTTTTAGAGATCGTAATTTTTTTGGATCTGGACATCAGCTAGATTATAAATTCACCAATCGTTTTGATGACGGCAAAAATGCAAATGATATTACGTATGCGATTCCTAATATAAAAAACACTTTTATAAGAACTAATCTGCAATACGCCATAGACCTAGACAATTACTACAACAAAAGTATTGCGATCGAGCGTCCTTTTTATTCACCTCTGACAAAATTAGCCGGTGGTATAACAGTGGGACAGTTTTTTAGAAGAGACACTTTAATAAATTCTATTAAAGAATACGAGTCACAAAATTTCAAATTTAGTACACATGATGTATGGCTTGCTAAAGCTTTTAATGTCATAAAAGGAAACTACGAAGGATCTAATACAACCAACCTTATTATCTCAGGTCGGTATTTGAACGTTAAATACAACGAAAGCCCCATTGCAGCTTTAGACCCTATTAATTTCTATTCCTCAGAAAAATTGTTCTTAACTGGAATTGGATTAAATAGTAGGGAATTTATTCAAGATCGATACTTGTTTAGAAACGGAATAATAGAAGATGTGCCAATAGGGAGCGTTTACGGCATCACAGCAGGATATCAATATAAAAATGAAACCTGGAGACCTTATATAGGGTCGCAGTTTTCTTTTGGTGATTTTCACAAATGGGGTTTTTTAAGTTCTAATTTTGAAATAGGTACTTACTTTAGAAACGGAAAAACGGAACAAACCACTTTTTCATTTCAAGCCAACTATTTTACCAATTTAATCGACTTGGGCAATTGGAAAATAAGACAATTTATAAAGCCGCAAGTAGTAATAGGAATGAATCGTCAAAACTCTGTTGGTGACAAAATAAGTATTAACGGAGATAACGGTATACAGGGCTTTAATACTGCACTTTATGGAACAAGTAAAATGGTTTTAACTTTTCAAACACAATCCTATGCTCCGAAAGATATTGGAGGATTTAGATTAAACCCGTACCTAAATTATTCTTTCGCTTTACTCAATACAAATGATAACAATAAAAAAACCAATAGAGGGTTTTCGCGCATAGGGATTGGGGTGTTAATTAGCAATGATTATTTGGTGTTTAGCTCTTTTCAATTTTCACTTTCTTATTACCCCACAATACCTATGCTAGGTGATAATTTATTTAGAACAAACGCATTTCAAACAGCTGATTTTGGCTTTCAAACATTTGAATTAGCTGAACCAAAGACCGTAGAATACAGGTAACTTTTACGAAAATCATTAAAAAAGTTTTCAGTGATATCAAATGAGAATATTACAACTATTGAGTAAAATTTCACAATTGTATTCATCATATAGTACCTACCTTTATAAAAATAAAAATCTTAATTAAAACCGAAAACAAATGAAAAAATTAAACTTCCTATTAATGCTGATGGTAATGTCATTATGCGTGTTCCCAACAAACATGTTGGCAAATGAAAAAAACGCAGTCGCAATCGAAGCAACTTCTAAAGAAATTCCTGCCGAAGTTCAACTTAAATTGGATCGTTTAGATGAGATCAAAGAGATGGACAAATCAGAGATGAGCCGCGCTGAAAAGAAAGAACTTAGAAAAGAAGTAAAAGAAATTAAGGCCGAATTAAAATCGACAGGTAATGGTGTTTATTTATCTGTAGGTGCGATTATTATTATTGTTCTTTTATTGATTTTATTATTGTAATAGAATAATAATTAATACAAAGGAGAAAGATCGCGGTATTGATCTTTCTCCTTTTTTTTAGGACTAAACCTATTTTACTACTACATCAAAAATAATGGTATAATTGTTGGCTACAGTTCAAACAACGAATTCTGAATAAAAAAATAAAACATAGAACTTATGAAAAATCTTAAACTAGCACTCTTAGCATTGCTCTTTTTTATTGCTGGGCAATCGCAAGCTCAGGTAGCAGTGAATGTAAATATTGGGACACCACCTGCTTGGGGGCCTGCAGGATACTCTAATGTCGATTACTATTATCTTCCAGATGTCGAGGCTTACTACGATATTAGAGCAGCACAATTTATTTATTTTAGCAATGGTAAATGGAATCGAAATAAATACTTGGCAGGTCCATACCGCAATTATGATCTATATAATGGGTACAAAGTTGTGCTACATGACTATCACGGGAAGAGTCCTTACACTTATTTTAAAACACACAAGGTAAAATATTATAAAGGCTATAAGGGGAAACCTCAAAAAAATATAGGCACAAGAAAAACTATCTATGTTGAAAAAGTGAATAAGAAAAGCCACAAGGAAAATAATGGTAAAAGCAAACATTCAAAAAATAAATAGGTCTACTGAAAAAGAAACGTTCAACACGTTTCTTTTTTTTTTTATTTCTAAACGTGGATTTAAACAGCTCCATCTTTATTTTGGCATAGTAATTGGAAAACTGTCAATAGAAGAATATTAAAACTTAAAAAATATAAGCCATGAAAATAATAAAACAACTAGCGTTCGGGATACTACTATTAATAGCTTATACAACTAACGCACAGCTTTCGGTTAATGTAAATATAGGAACGGCTCCCTCTTGGGGTCCTTCAGGTTATTCGAATGTAGATTATTATTATTTGCCTGATGTGCAGGCCTATTATGATATTAGAGCGTCACAATTTATTTATTTTGGCAACAACAGATGGGTAAGATCAAGATATTTACCTAGACAATATCGTAATTACGATTTGTATAGCGGGTACAAAGTTGTTCTCAATAATTATCACGGACGCAGACCTTATGCGAATTTTAAAAATCACAGAAGAGAATATAGAGTTGGATATAGAGGACATCATCAAAAAAATATTGGTTACAGACGAGTAGAGCAACGCTACGCAAAAAAACCTGCATATTCACGAAATAATAAATACCAAGATAATCGCAGATATGCAGACAATAAAAGGTATTCTAAAAAAAGTAAAAGTCACCACGAAAACAAAGGACGAAAAAGAGATTAGGCAGTATTACTATAATCAAAAAGAGAACTCAGAAATGGTGTTCTCTTTTTTAGTTAATAGCTACTGAATTTTTGTTAAAATATTATTTATTAGATTTATAAAAAATTTTAATTACTACTTTTGAAGTTACCGCAATTTAATCCTAATACAATGTTCAAAAATACTTTTTCTCTTTTTTTACTTTTTGTTTTTACATCTCAGCTATCACTGGCTCAAAAACCACAAAAACCAAACGCTGTCGAAATTTATAACCAAATTCAAAAACTCAATTTTCTGGGTTCAGTATTGTACATCGCTGCTCACCCTGATGATGAAAACACCAGACTTATTTCCTATTTAGCAAATAAAAACAAAGCAAGAACCGGTTATTTATCATTAACGAGAGGAGATGGAGGTCAAAATTTAATAGGGCCTCAATTACGAGAACTCCTTGGAGTAATTCGAACACAAGAATTAATTGAGGCAAGAAAAATTGATGGTGGTGAACAATTTTTTTCTAGAGCAAATGATTTTGGTTTCTCTAAAAATCCCGATGAAACTTTACAAATCTGGGATAAGCAAAAAGTACTTGCAGATGTAGTTTGGGCAATTCGAAAATTTCAACCGGATGTAATCATTAATCGTTTTGATCATCGCTCAGCAGGTACAACGCACGGGCATCATACTGCATCGGCAATTTTAAGTGTTGAGAGTTTCAATCTTTCAAACAATGCTACTGTTTTTCCTGAGCAATTAAAATATGTAAAAACATGGCAGCCCAAACGTCAATTTTTTAATACTTCGTGGTGGTTTTACGGAAGTCAAGAGAAATTTGATGCAGCTGATAAAACAAAATTAACTACGATACAAACAGGTACCTATTACGCTAATCTAGGGAAATCAAACCAAGAAATTGCTGCCTTGAGTCGATCAAGCCATCAATCACAAGGTTTTGGTAGTACAGGAAGTCGTGGAGAAGATGTTGATTATCTCGAAATTTTAAATGGTGATCCCCTAACTAATAGAGAAAATATTTTTGAAGGCATAGATACCAGTTGGAATCGTGTTCCCGGTGGTAAAGCCGTTGGAGACTTGATCGCACAAATTGAGACAAAATACAATTTCTCTGATCCATCAGCTAGTATACCGGATTTAACAAAAGCCTACACCATGATACAAGCTTTAAAAGAAGATCATTGGAGAGATATTAAATCAAGCGAAATAAAGAGTATTATAGCAGCCTGTGCCGGCTTGTATCTCGAAGCAGCAGCAACATCTCAAGAAACAAGTCCTGGAAGTAACTTACGAATAAAACTTGAGGCGATCAATCGAACTGCTATACCAATGAAACTTATTAGTGTTGCTTCCTTAGCAGATAAAAAAACGACGCTAATTTCTAAAGTACTAACAAACAATACTCTAGAAAACATAAACTTAGACATTCAATTACCCGAAAGTACCTCTTACACACAGCCGTATTGGCTAAAAGATAAAGGAACGGTCGGTATGTATATTGTAAATGACCAGCAAAGCATTGGAATTCCTGATATCATTCGAGATGTAAAAGTGCTTTTTACGATTGATATCAACGGTATTGAAATTCCGTTTGAACGAACTGTTGTTTACAAATACAACGATAAAGTAAAAGGTGAAATGTACAATTATCTAGATGTGGTGCCAGAAGTAACCACAGGAATTGTTAATAGAGTTATATTTTTCAATACTACTAAAAGCAAAGTTGTAAAAGTTAAAGTCAAAGCAGGAAAAGATAAGGTTAATGGAAATTTAAAATTAGACCTCCCAACCAATTGGACTGTAACTCCTGCTACTATTGCTTTTGCTTTTGATAAAAAAGGAATGGAGCAAATAGTTTCTTTTGAAGTAACTCCGCCAAATGCAAATATGGAAGCAGTCGCTAAAGCAGTTGCAACGATTAACAATAAAAACTTTGATAGAGAACAAATTATAATCGATTACCCCCACATCACGAAGCAGCAAATTTTAAAATCTGCAGAAGCAAAATTCATAAAATTAGATTTAAAAATTAATGACCAAAAAATAGGCTACGTCATGGGAGCTGGTGACGAGGTTCCAGAGAGTTTAATGCAAATGGGGTATCAAGTTACGATGCTTACTCCCGAAGAAATTACCGCAGATAAACTTGCAACACTAGATGTAATAATGACCGGAATTAGAGCTTACAACGTGCTTCCAACTTTACAATCAAAACAAAAAATACTTTTTGACTTTATAAAAGAAGGAAAAACTATGATTGTACAGTACAATACACCAGAGGGAGCTAGTACAGCAAATATAGCACCGTACCCTATGACCATTTCTCGCGATCGTGTCACAGAAGAGAATGCTGAAGTTCGATTTCTAGCACCCAAGCATCCTGTATTAAACTATCCAAACAAAATAACGGCTAAGGATTTTCAAGGTTGGACACAAGAACAAGGTTTGTACTATCCCAACACATTTGACAGTGCCTTTACTCCTATCTTGTCAGCCAACGATAAGGGAGAAAGTCCAAAAGACGGTGCGCTTTTAGTAGCAGCTTACGGAAAAGGATTTTATGTTTACACCGGATTAAGTTTGTTTAGAGAGCTACCAGAGGGTGTCTCTGGCGCATATCGTTTGCTATCGAATATGATTTCGTTACAACAAACAACACAACTTCAAAATAAATAATAAATATACTGCTATACTATTATGGAAACTAAAAAAACTAGAATTTGGAAAAAGAACTATACCCTAGTTCTGGTGGCAAATGCCATTTATATATTGGTGTTTTGTTTAATAATGAAATTATACTCTTAAGATATGCAGCTATTTGATTGGATTGTACTTATCGTTACCCTATTATTTATTGTAGGTTACGGCTCTTGGAAAACCAAAGGAAGTAAAAATGTAGAGGATTTTATCCTAGGAAACAACGAAACGCCATGGTATACAGTAGGTTTATCTGTAATGGCTACGCAAGCAAGCGCCATCACATTTTTATCTACTCCTGGTCAGGCTTATCATGACGGTATGGGATTTGTTCAGTTTTATTTTGGACTACCTATAGCTATGATTGTCATATGCCTAACTTTTATTCCTATCTACCATAAGTATAAAGTTTATACTGCATATGAATATCTGGAAAAACGATTTGACCTTAAAACTAGGTCCCTTGCAGCAATTCTTTTCTTATTTCAACGCGGATTAGGAACTGGACTTACCATATATGCTCCTGCCATTATTTTATCGGCTATATTAGGATGGAACCTTACCTATATGAACATCGTAATTGGAGTTTTGGTAATATTTTATACTTTTTCGGGCGGAACAAAAGCGGTCAATGTCACTCAAAAACAACAAATGTTCGTGATTATGTCAGGGATGTTAATTACATTTTTTCTGATACTTCATTTCTTACCTAATGACATGACTTTTAGTAATGCATTGCATATCGCTGGGGCAAATGATAAAATGAATATCGTAAATTTTTCGACTGACCCCGAGGAAAAATATACATTTTGGAGTGGTATTACAGGTGGTCTCTTCTTATTTCTTGCTTACTTCGGTACCGATCAAAGTCAGGTGCAACGTTATTTATCCGGTAAATCTGTAA
>CAXBGV010000039.1:0-13678 GCA_963975235.1 uncultured Flavobacterium sp.
ACGGCTGCCTCTTGATTCTGTACTACTCTATCTATTGTCTGCAAGTCGTATTGTGTGCTACTTTGCTGAGCTATTGCTGTAAAGGAAAAAGCAACAAGTATAAAAGTATACAATTTATTTATCATCATAATCATTCTATTTTAAGTCGTTAAAAAATGTTTCCTAAAATTTAGCCGAAACTTGCATACCAAACAATTGTGGTGCACCTGCTATAAAGGTAGGGATTCCAAAAGCCTGACCCGTATTTCCAGCATCGATAATGTATTTTTTATTACCCACATTATTCATGTAAAAATTCACTTCATATTTTTTGTCAACTATTAGGCCAATTCTAGAGTTTAAAATTCCGTATCCCGCTTGTGAAATATTAGGTAAGTTCGTTTCTTCAAAAAATACTTTTGATTTATAAGTAAAAGAAGGTCGAATAAACAACTCTAATCTTTTGTTTAATCTTGGAGTGATGTCCAGTCCTGCAGAGATAGAGTGCTTAGGTGTTAATCTAAAAGTATTACCTGCTAATGCTTGTGGATTTCCATTGGCATCATTATCATCAAAAGAGGCATCTATATAACCGTAATTAGCAAAAAAACTAGCGTTTTTATTAAAAGCATATTGAAAAGCAGTCTCAAATCCAAAAGAAGATGCATTACCACTATCTTGAACCGCTGTAGTAAACACACCATTTACAAAAGAAGTGACACTCGTTTGAAAATTAGAGTAGTCGTAGATATACGCATTGATATCGAACTGTAGTTTATTATTCAAAAACAAAGATTTTGCACCAACCTCGTACGACCAAACGATTTCATTGGCCAAAACTCTTGTGCGAGCTGCTGTGATATTAATTACATTAGGTCTTCTTCCTCTCGAGGTAGTTGCAAATAATGTAATATTATCGTTAACCATATAATTTGCCGCAAAACGTCCTACCATGGATAGAAAGTTTTTATTAGCTACAATTCTTTGGTTGTTTGTCGAGGCAAATAAATTATTAGGATATACATTGGTCAAATACCCCACATTAGACGCTGTGGTGGCATCTTGCACTTGGTAACCTGCATTTGCATTTTCCCATGTACCGCGTAAACCTGCTGTTAAGGACAGTTTAGAGGTTAAATCATAAGATGCATCAGCAAAAATATCTCCTGAGTAATTACGAGAGAAATTGGTATTAGATTCAAAATTACTTGGATTGAAAGGTGCTCCTGCCAAAGGTCCAAAAGTAGCAGGATCATTAGGGATAGAAGGTAAATATTGAGGTTGACCGTTGACTACAAAAGTAGCTGGACTTAAAAGTAACATTGCAAAACTCTGTTCGTTTACTTCCCAAGGCACGTATTGACTTCCGTTTTCTGCAAAGAAATTAGTTCCAAAAAAACCTCTAAATTTTGAATTTGTATCAAAGTTAAAACGCAACTCTTGACTGAATTGTTCTCCTTTGGCTATTTCTCTAAAAAACAGAGCAGGAGCCGCAGTACCATCGGCATCAAAAGCCTCATTCGAGTCAAAATCACGATAAGCAGTTGTAGCAGTCAAATTCCAATTTGGATTGAATTCATGATTAACAATCGCAGTGATTCCTTTTACCGTTCGGTCTACACCTAATTCTTCCCCGCGTTCTAAGTCGGCAAAAGTATTTGGATTCGTATCTCCTCCCACGGGAGCATAAGTACCACTTTTAAATGAGGTTCCCGGAGGTGTATCATGCTGCCAGTTGGCAATCAAATCAATCTTCGTTTTCTCCGAAAGGACATATTTTATTGCTGCTCTAAATGCGAGCGTTTGCTTCCCATTTAAAGTACCACCTGAAAGATTTTTAATATATCCGTCACGTGCATTGTATATTCCAGCGGCTCTAAAATATAGTTTATCTTTTACTAGTGGCGTATTAAAGTGACCATTAGCTAAAACTTGATCAAAGTTTCCGTATCCTACTTTTAAAGCTCCTGTACTTTCGTTTTTAGCCTTATTTTGAATAATGTGCATGGCGCCAATTTGTGCACCACGACCAAACAATGTTCCTTGTGGCCCTTTTAAAACCTCAACACGTTCTACATCAAAAAGTTCCACGACAGACCCTCTTGATTTACTAATAGATACACCATCTTGAAAAATAGAAACTCTAGGTTCAACTCTAGAATCGCCACTATCGCTGGTTATACCACGTATTACCACTCCCGGGTTATTAACACTTTGAATTTGCACTTGAAATCCTGGAACATAATCTGATAAAGCATCGTATTCAAAAGTCCCTTGTTTATTTATAAAATCACTACCATACGAAGTAATCGCAATGGGAACATCCTTATTTTTTTGTTCTCTCTTTTGAGCTGTTACGGTAATCCCTTCTAACATGGCTGCCATTTCCTCTAGCTCGAAATTAAGTGTAGTAGTTCCTGCGCTTAAAGTAACTTCTTTTTCTAAAGGAAGATAACCTTCGCGAGAAACTAAAATTTGATAGGTTACGGATTCTAGATCCTGAATAACAAATTGTCCAGCATTATCAGAGAGTGCGCTTTGCTTTAGACCTTTGATTGTTACCAAGGCTCCTTTGATGTTTTTAGCTTGATCAGATGTGATAGTTCCTCTTAGAGTAGCTTTACTTTGACCGCTTACGATCGAAATAACGAATAAAGACAGGAGGAGAATACAGTACTTAAAATTCATTTTAAATGGAATTTGGATGGTTAATTATTTTGTCCAAAAGTATTTTTTATTCCACTTTTACTAATTAAGAGAGTATTATTCTATGATTAAAATTAATGATGAAAAAGAAATAAATAACGTCTATTTAACATTTACATAAACCTGATGAACAGAATGCATTTTATTGAGGAATTCTGCTGAAGTTTGATCCAAAGTTTACAACTACAAAAACAGTAGCAGCTCTTATTTGAAACTAAAAAACCGTTTCAAAATAAATTTTGAAACGGTTTATATAGTGTAATAATGAAAACTAGTGAATGTTATTTTACATCCATTAATTCTACATCAAAAATTAAAGTAGCGTTTGGTGGAATTACTCCTCCAGCTCCTGCTGGTCCGTAACCTAAATCAGACGGAATAACAAAACGTGCTTTGTCTCCTACTTTCAATAAAGCAATACCTTCGTCCCATCCTTCGATCACTTGCCCTTGACCAAGTTTGAATTCGATTGGTTTTTTTCTTGGGTACGATGAATCAAAAACTTTTCCTGTTTCTAATGAACCTTCATAGTGTACAGCAACTGTTTTACCAGCTACAGCTTGTTTTCCATCCCCTCTTTGGATGAATTGGTAACGCAATCCACTTTCTGTTTTTTCAAAACCTGCTGCTAACGTTTCCATTTTTGCTTCTGATTCTGCTTTCAAAGCGGCTAGTTTTTTCAAGCGAGCTCCTTTTAAACCTACAAATGCTTCGATAGCATTCCAGTTTTGAGCTTCTTCACCTACTCTTACAATTTCAAGAGAATCTAATTTATCACCTTGAGCAACTGCATCGACAACATCTTGTCCTTCGATAACGTGACCAAAAACAGTATGTTTTCCGTCTAACCAAGAAGTTGGTACGTGAGTGATGTAAAATTGAGAACCATTAGAACCAGGTCCTGAATTAGCCATTGCTAAAATTCCCGGCTTATCATGCTTTAAACTTGGATGAAATTCATCATCAAATTTGTATCCTGGGTCACCAGTACCTGTACCTTGAGGACAACCACCTTGAATCATAAAATCAGGAATCACTCTATGAAAATTTAAACCATCATAGAATTTTTGTCCTTGAGGTTTGATTTTATTTTCCATGTTTCCTTCAGCTAAAGCAACAAAGTTACCAACAGTACCAGGAGTTAATTCATGCTGTAATTTTACTAAAATGGCACCTTTTGCAGTGTTGAATTTAGCGTATATTCCGTTTTCCATCTTTATTTATTTTTATTGAATTGCAAATTTACAAATTAATTTTTATCCATTACTACTTTCCACCGCTTTCCCTTTAGCTTTATAGGTAAATCCATACACTAAAAATGCCAGCCCTGATAATAACAAACAACCTAAAGCTACCGCATGCCATCCTCCTAATTGCCATAAAAACAAGCCAAAGGCAGAACCTGCTGCTGTTCCCAAAAAGCTAAAAGACATAAAAACAGTATTCATTCTATTTCTCGCCTCTGGCACGATCGAGTAAACTCGCGTTTGGTTTGAAATGTGTACCCCTTGAAGACCGATATCAATTAGAACGATTCCGATAACTATACCAGCAACACTAGCTCCTGAGAAGTAAAAAACAATAAAACTTAAAGCTATTAATGCACAGCCATACCCAACGGCAACTCTAGAACTCCCTTTATCTCCTAATTTACCAACTAAGGGTGCGGCCAAAGCTCCCGAAGCACCTACAATCCCGAATAATCCTATAGTGGCACTATTAAAATTAAAGGGTTCAGCAGAGAGTAATAAAACCATTGTAGTCCAAAAAGCACCAAATTGTGCGAAGCTAAATACATTGATTAAGGTTGCTTCACGAAGTAAAGGTTGTTCCTTTATTAAAGTAAAAAGTGAACCGATAAGCTGACCATATGAGCCGTTGAAAACAGGTTTGTTATAAGGAAATTGTTTTTTGATAATAAAAAATAAAAGCAAACAAAGTCCAGAAGCAATCCAAAACATGGCACGCCACCCTAACACTTCACCTATGAATCCACTTAAGGTACGAGATAACAAAATTCCCACTAAGAGTCCACTCATGATGGTTCCCACTACTTTACCTCTCTTTTCAGGAGCACTTAGAGATGCTGCTAGCGGTAAAATAAGTTGCGGAACAATAGAAGTGATTCCTATTAACAAAGATGCGATTTCTAAAACAAGATAACTTTTCGCTGTAGCTGCAATAATAAGAGCAACTACAGAGGCAAATGTGGTATACAATATTTGCGTTTTGCGTTCTAGTTTATCTCCCAGAGGCACCATAAAAAACAAACCGATGGCGTAGCCTGCTTGAGTTAAGTATGCAATAGTCCCTGCATCAGCATGCGGGATATTAAATTCGTCGGCAATGAGAACAATAAGGGGTTGGCAATAATATAAGTTTGCTACTATTAGTCCTGTGGCAACAGCCATAAACAAGACATTCTTTTTTGATAAATTCATCTTGCAAAAATACATGCTGTTTTAAAAATTATTGTTCTAAACAAAAGCTAATATTTCATTAAAAAAACAGTAAAATAAAACACCTCATTAGCTTATTACTAATGAGGCATTTATGATCATTTACTTAATATGATTTTACTCTTGTAAACTATCTAGTGCTTTCAATATTTCAGTTGCTTCTGCACGATTGCGATATTCAGCATCTAAAAAAGTAAACACAATGGTACCATCTTGACTAATTACATAAGTTGCTGCCAGTGGTAATTCGTCAGACTCGTCCCCGTTGTAGCCGTGCAAATCAAACCCTTTTTGATAAGACTCAGCTACATCATCCGTTAGTTTAAAAACGATTCCGTACTCCTTTGCGACTTTGTTTCCTACATCGCTTAGAACTTCAAATTCCAATTGGTGCTTCTCTGCAGTTGACATTGACTTATCTGGTAATTCGGGTGTTAATGCTAGTAAGTTAGCACCTCTAAGACGAATGTTAGGCAACTGCTCTTGTAAGTAGTGTAGGGTCATGTTGCAATAAGGACACCAACCACCTCGATACCAAGTTAAAACTACTGGGCCTTTTTTAAGATAGTCACTTAATTTCACCTCTTTACCTGTAGCATTTGTGAGAGTAAAATTAGGAGCGATATCCTCATTTTTCTTGGCTGTAGCAATTAAGTTTTGTCTTACCACATCGGCAATACCTTCAGCATATATTTCTTTAATTTGATCAGGTGCTTTAGCTTCCCATGCGTTTTTTGCATTGTCTAAAGTTTCTTGTAAACTTGGTGTATTATCTGTAGTCATAATTATTGTTTGTTTGTCACGCCAAAATTAAGGCGCTAATGTTCGATATAAATTATCGTTAAATTAGAAATTGTTATAGAATTACCACGCTACTTATTCTATTTTTCAAGAAACAGTACAAGTGGTTGGATAAATTCATTAAAACTTTCGATGTGTGGCATATGCCCTATATTAGAGATTTCGACCAACTTCGCATTTGGTATTTTCTTTTGTGTTTCTTTCCCTAGGTTCGTATATAATCCCATTGTTGCTTGCACTTCTTTTGAAACTAAAGGTTTTCCTAAAGCTGTTCTGTCTCTAGTTCCAATAATTAGTAGTGTAGGCACTTTTATATTTTGGAATTCATATACTACGGGCTGTGTAAAAATCATATCGTAGGTTAATGCAGCATTCCAAGCAATTCTTTTAAAATCAGAATTTAAGGTCCAACCGGCTAATAAGTTTACCCATTCGTCGTATTCTGGCTTCCACTTTCCATCGTAGTAACTGTCTAACTGATATTTTTTAATGCGTTCGTAACTTTGTGTTAGTTCGTTTGTATACCACCAATCTACTTTTTGATATGGAACTTTTAGTTTCCAGTCTTCTAGTCCTATTGGATTTTCTAAAATTAACTTTTCTGTCACTTCAGGGTACATTAAAGCAAAACGAGTGGCTAGCATCCCGCCCATTGAATGTCCTAAAACTGCTATCTTTTTGACACCTAAAGTATCCAAGATTTGTTTGGTATTTTCAGCTAATTGCTGAAATGTGTACTGAAAACTCTCAGGCTTATCGGATTTTCCAAAACCAATTTGGTCAGGAACAATGACACGAAAACCTTTTTTAGTCAGAGCATCGATAGTTGTTTTCCAGTAGGCTCCGTTGAAGTTTTTACCATGCAATAAAAGGACGCTTTTACCATTGAAGTTCTCCGGTTGTACATCCATATATTCCATTTTGAGCTCCTGTTTTTGCACTTTTAAAGTAATAAAATGTACAGGATATGGATATTCGTAGTTGGTTAAATTAATGTCTAGCCATTTCAGTTTATCTTGCTGTGCAAATGAAGTTAGGGTTATAAAAAATAGTATAAATATTGGTTTTAATTTCATGTTCGAGAGTGTTTGTAAATGGTAAATTTAAACAGAAAGCAGCCGAATGAAAAATCAATTAGGAAAAATTTACGACTTATAAACGCTAACAAACTCACTTGCAGATAGCCTAGCCCAGATGGAAACGGCATCCTATTTTGCCGGGGTTCGGCAAAATAGATACAGTGGACAGCTGGAATTGCTGCAAAAAAAAATGACATCCTTTACGAATGTCATTTCCTTTAAAAGGTAAAATTATTTGATTATTTCTCTTGAAGTCCCGCGTTTCTTAAATAAGGTTCGATTTCCATATCATGCCCAATGAATTCTTTGAATGCTTGGTTTAGATCGACACTGTTACCTACCGATAAAATATATTTTCTGAAACGTTCAGCATTTTCTCTTGTTAGTCCACCGTTTGCTTTCATCCAATCATAAACATTGTAATCTAATGTTTTTGACCAAGTGTAAGCATAGTAACCAGCAGAATATCCGCCAGACCAAATGTGGGCAAAGTATGGCGTGTGGTATCTTGTAGGCGTTTCATTTACTAATAATCCGTATTTTTCTAAAGCTTCTTTTTCAAAAATTAAAGCTGGCTTAAAGTCTGCTTCATTAGCTACCGTATGCCAATTCATATCCAGAGTAGCAGCAGCCAAAAGTTCGGTCACATCGTAACCTTTATTAAACGTATCTGCTTTTTTGATTTTATCTATCAATTCTTGCGGAATTACCTCTTTAGTTTTGTAATGAATAGCATAATTTTTTAAAACTTCAGGATCTAAAGCAGCGTGCTCATTGATTTGCGAAGGAAATTCTACAAAGTCACGAGGCACCGCAGTTCCTGACAAACTAGTGTAGTTTTGGTTTGCAAATAACCCATGCAACGTATGCCCAAACTCGTGGAACATTGTAGTTACATCATCGAAACTAATTAACGATGGATTATCGTTTACTGGTTTAGAGAAATTGTAAACGTTTACTATTACTGGTTTTTGCTTTAAATAATGAGATTGATCTACAAAGTTACTCATCCAAGCCCCTCCATTTTTATTGTCTCTTGTATAAAAGTCTAGATAATAAATTGCCATCGATTTTCCGTCATTGTCGTATACCTCATAAGCGACAACATCTGGGTGGTAAACGGGTAGATCAGTACGCTGTTTAAAGGTGATACCGTACATTTTTTTAGCTGCAAAGAAAACTCCTTTTTCAAGAACTGTTATTAGTTCGAAATACGGTTTTACTTGACTTTCGTCCAAGTCATATTTTGCTTTACGAACCTGCTCTGAGTAAAAGTTCCAATCCCAAGGCTCTAATTTGAAACCACCCTTTTGAGCGTCAATTAAATCTTGAATTTCTTTGGCCTCTACTTTAGCTTTAGCAACTGCTGGAGGGGCAATCTTTGCTAACAGGTTCATAGCACGCTCTGGTGTTTGCGCCATTTGATCTTGAATTTTCCATTCGGCAAAATTCTTTTTACCCATCAAATTGGCTTTTTGCAAACGCAGTCTTGCCATTTTTTCCAATACTTGACGAGTATCACCATCGTCATTTTTTTCGGCACGAGTCCATGAAGCCTTGAACAACTTTTCTCGAGATGCTCTATTAGTCAAACTTTGTAACAACGGTTGTTGTGTTGTGTTTAGTAAACCTATTAAATATTTCCCATCATGACCAGCCTCTGTAGCTTTTGCTTTTGCTGCTGCAATCTCATTAGCGCTTAAACCATCTAAATCAGTTGCATTGTCGTAAAGCACGGCACCATTTTTACGAGCAATAAGTAATTTGCTACCAAACTCAGTTCCCAAACTTGCTAATTCACCATTAATGGCTTTCATTTTTTCTTTGTCCCCATCAGATAAATTGGCTCCTGCCAGTTCAAATTCTTGCAAATAGTATTGCGTTAACTTTTTGTCCTCACCTTTAAGCGTATTCAAATCGATCGCTTTGAAACGCTTATACAATTTAGAGTTTAAGTACATTTTATCACTATGCGCCGAAAAAATAGGCGCGAACTCTGCTTGCAAGGCCTGCAAAGTAGGATTAGTGTTTGATCCTGTAAGATTGTAAAAAACACTCGAAGCTCTTTTTAAGTCGACTCCTGAAGTTTCGAATGCGAGTACTGTATTTTGAAAAGTAGGTTTCGCCGTATTGTTAGCGATGGCCATAATTTCCTTGTCATGCACTGCTAAACCGTATTCAAAAGCGGGCTTAAAATCCTCGTCCTTGATTAGATTAAAAGGTGGTGCTTGGTACTGCAATGTACTTTTTTGTAATAATGGATTAGTCATTTTTACTGTTTTATTTTGAGCATGAACTGTTTGCATAGACGCTAGCGCCACCAACATGCTACCAGAAATAAGTATTTTTGAAAAAGCTCTCATAATTTATCTTAATTTAATTTTGGCCATAAAAGTAATCAAAAAAAAGGGTTACGAAAACGATACCGTCTATATTGTTTGTTGCCTACCGCAAGATACCTGCATCATTATAAAGGTAGCTTTGCAGTACAGAAATTAGTCCTATATTTGTTTTATACTAAAATAATTACCTATGAAATCTATTTTTGATCCAACTCAAAATCAAGCTATGATAGCAAGAATTGCAAACCTAAAACCAGAAAGTCCAGCTGCTTGGGGAAAGATGAATGCGACTCAAATGTGCCGACACACCAATGCTGCAATCTTGGTCGCTTTTGGAGAAAAAGATATTAAAGTGAATTTTTTATTTAGGTTTCTAGGACGAATGATGAAAAACAAAGTATTCAATTCAGATTTCAAAAAAAATAGCCCTACTGCTAAAGAATTTATTTTTACAGATAATTACGACTTTGAAATTGCTAGAGACGAGCTTATTAAAAACTACGGCCGTTTTGCTCAAGGACAAGCTGCTATTACAATCTCCAATCATCCTTTTTGGGGTGAATTAAGTTTTGAAGATTGGAATAAGCTAATGTGGAACCATGTCGATCACCATTTACGACAATTTAATGTTTAACTTTTTACCAAAACCAAATCAATACTACTAATTATGAAGTTTATTTACTTTTTTACTTTTTTGACGGCACTGTCATTAAGTGCACAGCAAAAAAAGCAACCAACACTCGATTATTATTTACCCCAAAATGTTACCTACAACAAAAATATTCCTACTCCTAAAAGTGTGTTTAATTTTGAATTAGGCGAAATGCATACGGATCATACGCAACTGGCTTATTACATGAAAGAAGTAGCCAAAGTATCTGATAGAATTGCAATTGAAACTACAGGTTATACGTTTGAAAACCGACCATTGCAACTATTAACCATTTCGAGTCCAAAGAACTTAGCTCGTATTAAAGAAATTAATGAACAACATCTCGCTAATCTAACTGCAGGAAATAAGCAAACCAATATTGCTGACATGCCTATTGTGGTTTATCTAGGTTACTCCATTCACGGAAACGAATCAAGTGGATCAGGAGCTGCGATAGCGTTAACCTATTATTTAGCTGCTTGCGAAAGCGCAGAGCTTGAAAAAACACTAGAAAATACCGTAATTTTATTAGACCCTTGTTTTAACCCAGATGGAATCCAGCGTTTCTCTACTTGGGTAAATAGCAATAAAAGTACCAACTTAGTCACGGATCCTAATGATCGTGAGTTTAATGAAGGTTGGCCACGCGGACGATTTAATCACTACTTGTTTGATATGAATAGAGATTGGTTGCCTGTACAGTTACCAGAGAGTCAAGCCCGCATCAAAACATTTAGAAAATGGATGCCTAATGTCTTGTGTGATTTTCACGAAATGGGAACCAATTCGACCTACTTTTTTCAGCCTGGTGAACCTACAAGAACCAATCCACTGACTCCAGAGTTGAATCAGAAATTGACGATGAAAATCGCGAGTTACCATGCTAAAGCATTAGATAAAATAGGTAGTTCTTATTTTATCGAAGAGAATTACGATGATTTTTATTACGGCAAAGGATCGTCTTACCCCGATATTAATGGCTCAGTAGGAATTTTATTTGAACAAGCAAGCTCTAGAGGTCATGCTCAAGAGAGTGCTAACGGAATTATTACTTTTCCGTTTACGATTCGAAATCAATTCACCACAAGCTTATCTACATTGCAAGCAACCTCAGAGATGCGCACCGATTTGCTAGAATACCAACGTGATTTTTACAATAATGCACGATCTGAAAGTAAAAAGAGTAAATTTAAAGGTTACGTTGTAGGTGATGAAAAAGACGCCACTAGAGTAAATGAATTGGCAAAAATTTTAAGTCAGCACAAAATTGAAATGCTTGCCTTAAAAAATGACGTCACAATCAATAATAAAAAATTCAACAAGGACATGAGTTACATCATTCCTGTTGAGCAGCAAAACACGAAGTTGATCAATGCTATTTTTGATCGTCAAACAAAATTCAAAGACAGTTTGTTTTATGATATTTCGGCTTGGAGTTTTGATTTGGCTTTTAACGTGAATTTTGAAGGCGTTAATTCTCTTGCCGATGGAGGAGCAAAATACGAACCAAGAGCAAAAGTTGGAGCAGTTAATACCAAGAGTGATATTGGTTATTTAATTGAATGGACTGATCATAAATCTCCAAAACTATTGTACCAATTATTAGCAAAAGGCCTACGAGTAAAAACTACATCTAAACCCTTTTCTCATAAAGGCAAAGCTTTTAGTTACGGAAGCCTATTCGTTCCGGTACAAAATCAGGAAATGACATCTGCAGAAATACATAACTATTTGATTGAAACAATAAGCGAATATACTTTTGATATTACAGCAGTCGAAACGGGTTTTACGGATGGTATTAATCTTGGAAATCCCAATTTTGAAACTTTAGAAACACCAAAAGTGGCCATGGTTGTGGGTAAAGGTGTTGATCCTGCCGATGCAGGAGAAATTTGGCATATGTTTGATCAAAAAGCAGCAATGCCTTTGACCAAGATAGATGTTGATCAATTACCAAACGCAAATCTAAACAGATACAACACCTTAATTTTAGTTAATGGATATTACGGTAGCCTTTCAAAAGAAACAACTACTAAAATAGAACAATGGGTACAAAATGGCGGAACCTTGATAGCTTATCAGGACGCAATAAAATGGTTGAGCGCTTCAAAAATGATAGAGCTTGCCTATAAAACGAATAAACAAGAGGCTAAAAATATTAGCTTTGAGCAAAAGGATGATTTTAGGGGTGCTCAATTAATGGCGGGTGCTATTTTTGAAGCCAAATTGGATTTGTCTCACCCGATAAACTTTGGAATGCCAAGAAATTCTCTCCCAATGTTCCGAAACAGCTCTATAATTATAGAGCCTAGTAAAAATAGCTATGACAATCCAATTCAGTATACCAAATCGCCTTTACTAAGCGGTTACATTTCTAACCCTAACTTAGAATTATTAAAAGAGTCTGTTCCTTTTCAATCCATCCGAAAAGGAAGTGGAAAAATAGTAGTTTTCACGGACAACACCAATTTTAGAGCTTTTTGGTTAGGAACCGAAAAACTATTGTGGAATGCTATTTTCTTTAATAAATTAATGTAAAAGTTTGTAAACTATAACATAGGACACATGATGGTTAGCCTCTAAAATTTAAATTCTAGAGGCTAACTTATTTTAGATTAGCTCCTATTTTAGCATACCTTACTTCACAAATTTCCATTAAAAAACTTTGTACCTTTGGAATTTTAAAACTTAGAGCTAAAAATTATGCGCATTGATATTGTTACCGTCTTACCTGAACTATTAAGGAGTCCTTTTGAAGCTTCGATTATGAAACGCGCTATTGAAAAAGGACTTGTAGAGGTGCATTTTCATAACTTGAGAGATTATACAACTAACAAGCAAAAAAGCGTAGATGACTATCCCTATGGCGGAGGCGCCGGCATGGTCATGACGGTACAACCGATAGATGCTTGTATCACTCATTTGAAGAGCGAAAGAACCTACGATGAGATCATTTATATGTCTCCTGATGGCGAAACCTTGAATCAAAAAATGGCCAATACTATGTCGATGTATGAAAACATAATCATTTTATGCGGACATTATAAAGGTGTAGATCAGCGTGTGAGAGACCATTTTATAACTAAAGAAATATCTATAGGTGATTACGTTTTATCAGGAGGAGAATTAGGAGCCTTAGTTTTATCAGATACTTTAATCCGATTAATTCCAGGTGTATTGAGCGATGAAACCTCTGCCTTGACAGACAGTTTTCAAGATGGGCTTTTATCTGGACCAATCTATACACGACCTGCTGATTACAAAGGCTGGAAAGTACCCGAAGTGTTAACTAGTGGCAACTTTGCTAAAATTGACAAATGGCGTGAAGATATGGCCTACGAACATACTAAAACTAGAAGACCCGATTTACTTGAAGAATAAACAAAGTTTAAAAATTATGAACTGAACAGTCAAAACTCTGAACTTTTTAACTTTAAACAAAATAAACAATAAACTTTAAACTTTTTTTTCTACTTTTGCAGCCACTTTAGACTAACCTCTGGCGAGATCCGTGTATGTTGCTCTAATTCAAAACCATAATTAGCATTTAAAATGGCAAATTTAGTAGATTTCGTTAATAACGAATTTGTTACAAGAAAAGATTTCCCTGTATTCGGAGCTGGTGATACTATCACTGTGTACTACGAAATTAAAGAGGGT
>CAXBGV010000040.1:0-13666 GCA_963975235.1 uncultured Flavobacterium sp.
CATCGATTCTAATATCTCAGCAGGTGGATACAACTTGACTTTGTTATCTCAATTTGACAAACAAGGATTTCCTGCTTTGGATTACTTAATCAACGGACTAGGAACTACAAATACTTCGATCATTTCATTTTATAGCACTAATGCTAATGCAACAAAATACCAAAAATACTTAACAGATGTAATAACAAGATTACAATCTAGTGCTGATACTGTTTTAGCAGATTGGAATGCAGGATACAAAGCAACCTACATTGCTAATAGTGGTACATCTGTAAGTAGCTCGGTAAACGTTACTACTAATAATTTTGTAAAAAACTTAGAGAAGAATGTACGTTCTGGTAAAATTGGGATTCCTGCAGGTGTTTTCTCTACTGGAGTGAAATTTCCAGAAAAAGTGGAGGCTTTTTATAAAAACGATGTATCAAGAGAATTGCTAGAAACAGCCATTAAAGCGTCGCAAGACTTTTTTAATGGAAAACACTTTTCTAGTACTACAACTGGAGAAGGTTTAAAATCATATTTAGATTACGTTAATGCAATGCGTTCTGGTGAAAAATTAAGTACTATCATCAACAACCAATTTAGCGCGATTTTAACTGCAACTGAAACTCTAAACGCTAGCTTTTCGAATCAAATAAATAGTGACAACACTAAAATGCTTGCTGCTTATGATGTGCTACAACAAAACGTAGTTTACATTAAACTAGATATGATGCAAGCTTTAAATATTACTATTGATTACGTAGATGGTGACGGAGATTAATTCCATCTGCTAGCAAACGAATTAATTGTAACACAACAATCCGATAATGATTCAAAATTATTTCAAACAATATACTTCAGCCGCAACGCTAGCTTTTTATAGGCTAGCGTTTGGTTTAATGATGCTTTTGAGTTTGATTCGTTTTGCGAGTTATGGATGGATTAAGAAATTCTATACCACTCCTGAATTTCATTTTACTTATTATGGTTTTGAATGGGTAAAACCTATTGGCAATTATACTTACGTACTATTTCTAATTTGCGGTATTGCGGCCTTACTTGTAGCTATTGGCTATAAGTATAAATGGGCAATCCTAACTTTTTTCTTGAGTTTTACTTACATTGAGTTAATGGATAAAACCACCTACCTAAACCATTATTACTTTATTACACTTATCAGTTTTATACTTTTATTCCTTCCCGCTAACTGTTACTTTTCAATTGATGCTTATAAAAATGAAAAGCTACTATTCGAAAAAGTACCAGCTTGGAATATTGACATACTTAAACTATTACTTGCACTAGTTTACTTTTATGCAGGTCTTGCTAAACTAAATTCTGATTGGCTAATCGAAGCCATGCCTCTTAAAATTTGGCTACCCAATAATTCCAATCTTCCATTGATAGGATCGTTACTTAATGAAAATTGGGTGCATTATGCCTTTAGTTGGACCGGCGCTATTTACGATCTCGGAATTGTATTTTTATTACTTTACAAAAGAACCCGACTATTCGGTTTTATTTTAGTTGTGGTGTTTCACATTTTGACTAAAATATTATTTCCAATAGGTGTTTTTCCGTACGTAATGATCATCAGTACCTTGATTTTCTTTGATGCCAGTTTCCACAAAAAAGTCTTGAACTTTATTGCCCGAATATTTTCAAGCAGCATTATTTTATTCGAAAACGGAAAAGAAAAAGTACAAAATTTCAATACCACTTACCAAATAAAAATCGCATTTATCAGCTGTTTTGCAGCTTTTCAGTTGCTATTCCCTTTTAGATATTTATACTATCCAAATGAATTATTTTGGACTGAGGAAGGTTACCGTTTCTCTTGGCGCGTTATGCTAATGGAAAAAGCAGGATACGCCACATTTACCGTTAAAGATGCGATAACGCATGAAGAAATCAGAATTAATAACAGCCATTTTTTGACCGCTTTTCAAGAAAAACAAATGGCGTTTCAACCTGATTTTATTTTAGAATACGCACACCATTTGCACAATTATTACCAACAACAAGGCGTCAATGATCCCGAAGTTTATGTAGAGAGCTATGTAGCTCTCAACGGGCGATTAAGCCAAAAATACATCGATTCAAAAATAAATTTAGCCAAAGAGCATGAAAGTTTCAAACACAAAACATGGATATTACCCTTTAATGATGAAATTAAAGGATTTTAGTCTACTTCTAATTTTATTACTTCCATTACTTACTTTCGCCCAAAATAAAATTTCGGGTGTTGTAACCGATAATAATGGAAAAAAATTGGATCGAGTAGAAATATTTAATACGTCAACAAATGCAAAAACGTTTACAGATGCAAATGGTGCGTTTGAAATTAACGAAAAAAAATCAGGAAGTTTTGATTTTATCTTTTTCAAAGAAGGATACAGTATTGTCGAACAAAACAATATTAGCACAGGAAGCACCATAACTATTGCTCTAACTAAAATTAACAAGCTAACAGAGGTTATTATCCGAAAGCAAAACGAAAAAGTTTTTGCACTACGCAAGTTAAAAGATATTGAAGGAACCGCTATCTATGCTGGTAAAAAGACAGAAGTTATTGCAGTTGATAAATTAACCGCTAACAAAGCTACAAATAACGCCCGACAAATATTTGCTCAAGTCGTAGGTATAACAATCAACGAAAGCTCCGATGGTGGTTTACAATTAAGTATTGGTGGTCGTGGATTGGATCCAAACCGAACTTCAAATTTCAATACGCGTCAAAATGGTTATGATATTAGTGCTGATGTTTTAGGATATCCCGAAAGCTATTACGCTACACCTACAGAAGCATTAGAAGAAATTCAAGTTATTCGCGGCGCTGCCTCTTTGCAATACGGGACGCAATTTGGAGGATTAATAAACTTCAAATTGAAAACACCAACTACAAAACCATTTGAATTAATTACTAGAAACACCTTAGGCTCTTACGGATTATATACGAATTTCACTTCGTTAAGTGGTACCAACGGGAAATTCAGTTACTACACTTTCTTTAATTATAAAAAGGGAAATGGGTTTAGACCAAATTCGGACTTTGAGAGTAAAAATTATTTTGCAAACTTGAATTACAAATTCAACGATAAAACCTCCTTACATTTTGATTACACACATTACAATTACTTAGCGCAACAAGCTGGTGGCTTAACCGATGTGATGTTTAACGAAAATCCAAGACAGAGCAACCGGGCGAGAAACTGGTTTGCTATTAACTGGAATTTATTTGCTTTAAAATTAGAACATAAATTTAATAATGATGCTGATTTCTCCTTACAATTATTCGGTTTAGATGCCAGCCGCAAAACTGTTGGTTACCGATCTAATCGTGTCTCAAGCGCAGATATTGAAGGAACAGTTCGTGATTTAATTTCTGGAGATTTTGTCAATTGGGGAGCTGAAGCTCGTTATTTAAAAAAATACGATCTATATGGGAATCGTAGTGCCTTTTTAATTGGAACCAAATATTACCAATCAAGAAACACTGGATTACAAGGCCCTGGAAGTAGTGGTAACGATGCTAATTTTAATTTGGCTAGCACTGAATTTCCATTTTATGCAAATCAATCAAATTATACGTTTCCGAATTTAAACTTTGCTCTATTTGGTGAAAACATATTCAAGTTAACATCAAACTTCTCAGTAACTCCTGGTTTTAGATTTGAAAAAATTAGAACACAGGCACAAGGATCTTATAGAAACATTAACCTTGATTTAGCCGGAAATGTGATCCTAGACAACGAACAGTTTGAAGATAATATTAAAGATAGAGATTTTGTTTTGTTTGGTGTGGGTTTAAGTTACAAGCCACAGAACCAAATAGAAATCTACGGAAATGTTTCTCAAAACTATCGTTCCGTTACATTTAATGATATTCGTACCGTGAGTCCTAGTAATGTAATTGATCCAAATATTAATGACGAAAAAGGATTTACATCTGATATAGGTATCCGCGGCCAATTAAGTGACAACCTTGCTTTTGACTCTAGCATTTACGGTTTGTATTACAATGATAAAATAGGTGAATATGAAAGACGCAATCCGAATGGATCTGCAGCTGTAGTACGTTACCGTGCCAATATAGGTACAGCTGTCACTTATGGCTTTGAAACTATGTTAGATTGGAATTTAGGAAAGACTTTCTTTGCTGAAAACGAAAATTTAAGTTGGAATATTTTTTCCAATGTCGCAATAACCGATTCTCAGTACTTAAAATCCGAAGCTCCTAATATCGAAGGTAATAAAGTAGAATTTGTTCCTCTTTTTAACATAAAAACAGGAAGCGGAATTGGGTACAAAAACTTTGTTGCCAGTTTACAATTTACTTATATTTCTTCGCAATTTACCGAGGCGAACAATAGTAAAATCGACAATAATGACAACACTTACGGTATATTTGGAGAAATCCCTAGCTATTATGTGGCTGATGTTTCCTGCTCGTACAAATGGAAAAAATGGAAGCTAGAAGCTGGTATAACTAACTTTACAAACAACAGTTATTTTACCCGAAGAGCTACGGGATATCCTGGGCCAGGTATAATTCCGTCTGATGCTCGAAGTTTTTATACAACGCTAGAGTTCGTTTTTTAAAAAGATATAAGTATTCAGTCATTACATGATGGTACCTACTTATCACCCGAACCAATGAGGAATCTCCATAACTCGATAAGTTTAACGAGATTCCTCCTTCGTTGCAATGCCAATCAGAACTTAACGATTAATTTGATAGGGAAAAAAGAGTAAGAATTGATGTTTTTTGGTCGTCTCAAACGCTTCAACTACCATGAAATTCTGGCTTAAGTTAAGATGATACCATTTGACTAAAAAAATTATTTTCTAAATAGTACAAACTATTTTGCTATTTTTTGATGCAGCATTTTAAAATATTCAAATGCCTTTAGTAAACGGCTTCCGTACCAAGAGAACATCTCACCATCAACTATTATTATTTGTGCTTTATCTGTGTAATTACTAATTTCGTAACCGTCTTCTTTTTTAAATGGATACGGCTCTGAGGACAAAAACACAAAATCAGGATCACCTTCTTCAACGATTTCTTCGATTGCTACTTCGGGATAACGTCCTTTAGTATCGTATATGTTTTCAAAATGATTGAGCTTCAATAATTCATTTATAAAATTAGCTGAACCCGCAACCATATATGGTTTTTTCCAGATGAAATAAGCCGCTTTCTTCACCGGAATATCCTTGACGAAATTTTTAAAATCGCTCAAGGCAAAAGCCAATTTATCATTCCACTTATTCGCCTCGGTTCTACAATTGAATAGCTGACCAAAATCAGTTATCATTTGGAAATTATCTTCTACGGTAATGATATTCGTCACCCAAACCGGACAAATTTCACGTAATCGCTCCACCATTTCTTGGGTATTCTCTTCTTTATTGCAAATGATAATATCGGGTTGCAATTCTTTTATCTTTCGATAATTGACCTTCTTAGTACCACCCACACTTTTTTTAGTTGACTTAAAATGATAGGGATGCACACAAAACTTGGTTATCCCAACAATCTTAGCTTCTTGTCCTAAGTCGTATAGCAATTCGGTTTGTGATGGCACAAGAGAAATGATTCGCTTAGGCGAAGTTTCAAAAGTATGTTCTGTTCCGAGTTGATCAGTGAATGAAATTTGTTTCAAGTTTTTCTTATTTAAAGTTATGAAAAGAATTTAAAGTTTCTCTTGTTTAAAGTTTAAATTTGTACCAGCTGACGTTGAAGAGATGTTGTGATTGTATATAGGAAAAGCTTCTTTAAAAGCATATTCTGATTTAAAACCTAAAACAATTTAAAGACAATAAAAGTAAACTTTGAACGAAATTTTAAAACTTTAAACTAATAATCCCTTCCATTTCCTGCTGCATTTTCACCGCTTCCTCTCTTGCTTTTTCGGCGTAATCAGTTCCTGTTGATGCGTAGATGATTCCTCTTGACGAGTTAATCAACAAACCTACTTTATCGTTCATTCCGTATTTGCATACTTCTGCCAAGCTTCCTCCTTGTGCTCCTACTCCAGGAACTAGTAAAAAACTATCTGGGACAATTTTGCGCACTTCTGTAAAATATTCGGCTTTGGTCGCACCAACTACATACATTAGGTTTTCGCTATTCTTCCAAGATTTAGATGTTTCTAATACTTGTTTGTACAATTCTTTAGCTCTGCTCTGTTCGGCTTCGCCTCGAGTTCCGTCTACTAAAAGGGTCTGAAAATCAAATGCCCCTTCGTTAGAAGTTAACGCAAGCATGATGGTATGTTTATTTTCAAAAGCTAAAAATGGCTCTACTGAATCTTTCCCCATATACGGAGCAACAGTCACACTATCAAAGTTTAAATCTTCGAAAAAAGCTTTGGCATACATAGACGACGTATTGCCAATATCCCCACGTTTTGCATCAGCAATGGTAAAGATCTCTGGATACTTTTCATTGATGTAGTTAATCGTTTTTTGCAAGGCTGTCCAACCTTTTAAACCGTAGGCTTCATAAAAAGCAATATTTGGTTTATACGAAACACATAAATCATGTGTGGCATCAATAATGGCTTTATTGAACTCAAAAATGGGATCTTCGAGTGCTAATAAATGTTTCGGGATTTTATTTAAATCGACGTCTAAACCTACGCATAGAAACGATTTCTTAAGTTGAATTTGATTGTAAAGTTGTTCTGTAGTCATTTGTAGTTGGGTTGTTGAGCAAATTTACAAACTTGAATTCAATTAATTTGTATATATCTTTTATTACTGAAAAAATGTACCAATTGATTCGTTCTAATCCTATATATAAAACGGCCAAAAAATCAGTTCGAGCGAAGTCAAGAACCAATGTTGCAAATCCAGTCCGCTCTCGAGTAAAAAAAATAAGATTTGACTCCATTGCCCTTTACCACAAACCGCAGTTTCAGATTGTTTTAAACAAAAAAATGAGGCCTAAAAAGACCTCATTTCTATATTAAGTATAAAGAACTAAAAATTATTTCATTAATAAAATTTCAACTCTTCTGTTTTGCGCTCTACCAGCTACAGTTTTGTTTGATGCAATAGGCTTAACAATTCCGTATCCTTCAGACGAAAGTCTGTCAGCACTAATTCCTTTTTCTACTAAATAATTTTTTACTGCAGCAGCTCTATCTTTCGATAATTGTAAATTCTTAACAGCGATACCTGTACTATCAGTATAACCTTCTAAGCTAAATTTAGCATTGCTATATTTGTTCATTACTTTTACGATCTCCTCTAATTTATCATGAGACTCCGGTCTAATAGTTGCTTTAGATGAATCAAATAATACAGCTCTCGAGAAGCTATTTAATTCTTTGATCACTTCTGGAGTAACCTCAGGACAGCCGTTATTAGCAGCTGTACCTACCTCAGTAGGACATTGATCGTCTTTATCTATAATTCCGTCACCGTCAGTATCAGGCCATGGGCAACCATAGTTTTCAACAGGACCAGCTACTGCAGGACATTTGTCATCTTTATCCAAAACACCATCTTTATCCGTATCTAAATAAGGACATCCTTTGTTAGCAATAGGACCTGCAACATCGGGACAAGCGTCATCTTTATCAGCAACTCCATCTTGATCTGAATCCATAACCACTTCTGCAACGGCAACCACTTCGATTTCTTCTGTAACTTTTGCTTTCTTTTGATAAACTGGGATTTTAAATCCTAAGTGAAAATCAACCGCTCTAGAATTATCTGATATAATGTTAGATAACGCAGAACCAGATCCGATGAAGAAAACTCCCGTGCGTAACCCAACACCAACCTGTGTTTGTTTGCTGTAATCCATATACGAAACAGGAACATAAAAACTAAACCATTTTGATTCGAAGCGAGGAGTTACACTCACTCTATTTGCAATACTATTTTGGTTCAATTCTTTCTTGTCAACAACACCTAGATCTCCATTTACATTCAAGTAAAATTTGTTGTGTATATTCCAATCCACATCGGCGTGCAACGCAGTAGGTAAAAACGATTTTACAGTTCCATTTACAACAGTATTTGCGTAATTACTTTTGATGAAATCATCAAAATTATCAGCAGTATCATAATCTGCTTGACTAACTGTATTATTTAAATCATATGTATTTCTAACTCCTTTTTCATATTTAATGGAACCTAAATCAGTAACCGAAACTCCAAAGCGAATTTTATACTTGTTTACATTTTTAAGGTTATTACTATCTGATCTCGAAGCATCGTAATCTGGTCTCCACTCATATACCAATCCTAGATCTAATCCTAAACCTCTCGATTTACTATCTAAATCGATTTTATCATTTGTCGAAAAATCTTGACTTGAACCATAAACAGCCGTACCGGTAGTTGTGTAAGAATCAAATAGTGGGTTCCCGAAATCATTATATTGTACTGTCACATTATTACCTTGAAAATGATAATTTGCAACTCCTTGTAAATATTTAGCCGTAAAACCTCCTTTTAGAAAATGCTGTCCTCTTTGCAATAAAACCGCTGCGTATGAAATTCCTAATTCTCCCCATGAATTCCCAATAGCAGTAGGACTACCTAAAGTAGCCGAAGGAAAACTAGTCGAATTATCTTTGGTAATATCATTAATCACTTGACCGTTTACATCTAGAACATTTAAAAAAGCTCGTGCTCTAGTATAGATTGCTAGGGAATGCTTCGGTGCGATGTTAAACATGAATGATGGTCCCATAACATCTGTGTTAAAAACAGCATTATTATTGGTACTGAATGTTTTTTTTGCTTGCGTGTCAAAATCAAAACCTGTTTTAAAAGCATCTGCTATGCTTACACCATAGGCATCATTGGTTGCTGAAGTACTGATAGAAAACAAATTGATATCGGTTTTAAAGCGAGAATCAACAATCGATGCTGGGTTAAACATTACTCCCTGAACTCCTGCGTAATTATCATGGGTATAACCAAGATAAGACTGAGCACTTACTGAAACAAAACTAGCGATGGCAAGTACTGTTAAAAAACTTTTTTTCATTTTAATTCGAATTAGATTGTATTCTTATTATTTCGACAAAAATAGGGTTATTTTAAGATAACTTAAGTACAAAATTTCTGTTATTACCATTCTTAACCAAACAATAACCTAAAAAAATACCATACTGAACAAACAGTATGGTATTTTAGGTGATCGTAAAAACGAACTTAAAAAACTTCGCTAGCTTCTTTTAATTTTTCCATGTTGTTAACTAATGCTAGTTCATCAACAATTTTTTGAATATCTCCATTCATGATGTTTCCTAGATCGTACAAAGTCAAACCAACGCGGTGATCCGTCACACGCCCTTGTGCATAATTGTAGGTTCTAATTTTTGCCGAACGGTCACCAGAACTTACTTGAGAAGTACGTTTTGTAGCATCCTCAGCCTCTTTCTTAGCTAATTCTTGTTCGTATAAACGAGAACGCAATACGCCCATCGCTTTATCTTTATTTTTATGTTGCGATTTTTGATCCTGACATTGCGCCACCAATCCCGTAGGAATATGCGTTAATCGAACCGCCGATTTAGTTGTATTTACCGATTGTCCTCCAGGTCCTGACGAACAAAAGAAATCTACACGTACATCATTCATATCAATTTGCACATCAAACTCCTCTGCTTCTGGCAAAACCATTACTGTTGCTGCCGATGTATGCACGCGACCTTGAGTCTCTGTTTGAGGCACACGTTGCACACGGTGAACACCTGCTTCAAACTTTAGCGTTCCATAAACATCTTCACCAGTAACTTCAAAAATTACCTCTTTAAATCCGCCCGATGTTCCTTCGTTCATATCCACAACCGAAGTTCTCCAACCGCGACCCTCGCAATATTTAGTGTACATTCTAAACAAATCTCCTGCAAAAATACTTGCCTCATCACCACCCGTTCCAGCACGAACCTCAACCATTACGTTTTTGGCGTCTTCTGGATCTTTAGGGATTAGCATGAATTTTATTTCCTCTTCTAATTCTGGTAATCTTTCCTTCGCTTCATCGAGTTGCATCTTGGCCATTTCGGTCATATCTGCATCACTTCCATCCGCTATTATTTCATTTGCTTCATCAATATTTGCCATCAAAAGAACATATTCGTCTCTTTTTTCAGCCAAAGCTTTCAGGTCTTTATACTCTTTGTTCAACTGTACATAACGTTTTTGATCAGAAATGACATCCGGCTGAATAATCAAATCCGAAATCTCATCAAAACGCTGCTTTACTATTTGAAGTCTATCTAACATAATCTTAGTCCTTATATTTGGAGTGCAAATTTACGAAAAATAGTTTATAGTTTCTCGATGTTGTTCCACAGATTTTTAAGGAGCTATTTCCAGCTATTCGCTCTATCTTTTTAGGGACTATTTCCTGCGTCAATACTCCCTAAAAAGGATGCCACTGCTATCTGGGCTAGGGCATTTGGGAGTACAGACACAAGTTTTTTTAAAGGAAATAAAAAACTTTAAATCTATCTTCTTAAAACCATAAAAAAGAGATAAACTTGTACCTGCGCTAAAATAGTATTTAGTAACACCAAACAAACAAGAAGCCACTGATGAACTCTCATAAAAAAAACAACCTCGGAAAACGCTGTATAGCTGGTTTAATTGATTACACTATAATCTGGACCTTTTGCTATGTATTTATTTACTCCTTCGGATCTCCTAATGATGAAGGAGGCTATTCCGTAACCGGACTTCTTGCTCTTATACCAGTGGGTTTTTGGTTTTCATTTACTATTTTACTAGAGTTGTTTTTTGGAGCTACGTTAGGCAACTCTATTGTAGGACTTGAACCGAAATCGTTAACACGCAATAACGGACAACTCACGTTTAGCCAATCCTTCAAAAGGCATTTACTGGATCCTTTAGATATGTTTCCCTTTGGCTTAATTGGCGTGATTACTATCAAAAACACCGAAAAGCACCAACGCCTAGGAGACCTTTGGGCCAAAACAATTGTAGTTAGTAAAAATGTTCTCGACGAGGGAAATTAATATAATTCTTGATTTTATCTGAGTCACCATTTTAAATAATGTCAAGTAAATTTTCACTAAATTGCGATAACTAACAATTACCCAATGAAAACCGACACTAAAGATCAAGAAAAATACCAGAAGGATTTAGAGAAAACATCAAAGCAAATTGATGGTGTAAGCGAATACCGTGATATTTTGAGTCGCGTTATTCATGAAGGGGAGGAAATTTTTAAAATCAAAAACAAAGCAATAGGGCTAAGTGCCATCATTGCAGGTCTTGAAATAGGTTTCAGTTATTTTCTGCTATGTTCACTTTATTATCTATTAACTGGAAAAGTAGGAGAAAATGCAATTTTCAAACTCTTTAGTCTTGTATATCCAGTAGGTTTTATACTGGTAGTAGTTGGGAAATCGGCTCTTTTTACGGAGCAAACCTCAGTACTAACTTTACCTGTGCTAAATGGGCAACGAAAGGTCATAGAGTTGTTGCGAATTTGGGGAGTAGTGATATTGGGTAATGTGGTGGGCGGAATTTTATTCACTTTATTTATAGCGTATCTCGGACCTAAATTAAATTTGTTTACCCATGAAACCATGATTACAATTGGAGAGCATGTGCTCCATTATGATAGTTGGGTGCTATTTTTAAGTGCTATTACCGCTGGATGGCTGATGGGATTATTAAATTGGTTGCTCAACAGTACCATTAATTCCCTAACCCGAATTTTACTCATTTTTATGATTACGGGAGTTATTGGTTTTGGTGGCTTTCACCATAGCATAGTTGGAAATATTGAAGTTTTTGGTGCTTTACTATATTCAGATAACGTTCATTTTTTAGATTATATTAGCTTCCTAGGTTTAGCACTAGTTGGTAATATCATTGGAGGTGCTATTGTTGTAGGATTATTTAAATACCGCATATTTGAGTCTAATTATGAAATGTAAAGAATCATTTTAAAAAACAGAAATATTTTTTACTACTTCATCACAAAACAACATGAAAAAAATTTTAATACTCCTGTTTCTACTTATTTCATTTAAATGCTTTCCTTGTGATTGTGACTCTCCTAATAAAGCTTTAGAGTTTTACTCTTCACAATATGTATTTGAAGGCATCATAAAATCAAAAGTATATGCAAAAGACAGTTTGACTTATAAAGTCACTTTCGATATTTTAAAACATTATAAAAATGGAGATGCTCCAAAACAATTGTCATTTGATTTAAAATCTGAAGCTAATTACACTAAAAGCTGGACTTCTTGTGATTGGTCAGCTCACAAAGGACAAAAATGGCTAGTATATGTATACCAATATAATGGACAAGCACATTTTAGTGGTATGTGCTCTAACTCAAGAGTCCTAGATAATTCTCCCATTAATGCTCATGAACAAAAAATGCTTGATAGCGGAAATTTATTTAAAATTGAAGATTATATTTATGATTTTCAGGACGATTTTAATTATTGTAAAAATATCACCGACATTAATCCCATATTAGAAAAAGCAACAGGAAAAGACTATTTAAAACCATTTACTGTTTTATCGCTTCATATTGACTCTGAGGGTAATCTTAAATCTATAGATTTTGCAAGATATTTAATGCCAAATTACGATCCCATTTATGGGTTAACAAAGGAACCTCTCGCATATAACTACTACAATCAAATTACGGAATTTGAAAAAGATGCCATTGAATTAATAAGTCAAGTAAAACAATGGGAAATAAAAAGACACAAAGGGACAAAAGTGAACGTTCCCTATTTAAAATATATCTCAATTGAATTTGATAAAAATACAAATAAGTGGAGTTATGAACTTAGATAACTACCAGTCATCCTTCAATCGCACGTAGTGCTAGTTATAACTGAAATTATTGATACTATCTATTTTACAAGATTTTAGACTCAAACGTTGACTCTACGGCTTGATATTTTGACCGTAACAAATTAAAAGTCTTTAAAATCACACCTAATCTTATATAAAATGAAACTAAAAAGAGAACAACTCACCATAGGGTTTATTGTAGCTGGATTAATGAATATAATTGGTGTCTTATTATTTTCGAGAGTATTCACTAATACTGTGATTCCGCAATATGATTCTCAAGCCATGTCAAATTTTGGGTTGTTAATGATTGTAGTTTGGGGATTCGCCTACATTGCTGCAGCCAAACAATATTACCAACTAAAATGGTTGATTGCGGTATTCACCATCGAAAAATTAATTTATGCAACGCACTGGACTAATTGGATACTCAACAATAAAATCACAGATGTGATGGAGCAAGATACAATGGCGGGACTGTTCTATTCGATTTACGGTATAAATGATTGGATGTTTTTTGTGTTTTTTTTAATTGTTTTCATAAAGATTAGTCGAAAAGAATTGTAATTCAAAAAGTAAGCAATACTACTATTTGCTACCCCAACCTCGTCATTATGAAAATAAAACGTGCTAACTAGCCCTGATGGGAGCGGCATCCTCGCAGCGTAGCGAAGAGATACAGCAAACAGCAGGAGGTATTGTTCTTTAGGAATACAAATGTGCTGCTACTAAAAAAAAAAAATGATGAATAGCTATTTTAATTCCGAAGCATTTCTCTTCCTTGCTAATTTCTAAATCCCTAATTTGCGCCTTTAAATAAGTAGTATAATGAAGGTCTGTATTGCCGAAAAACCAAGTGTCG
>CAXBGV010000041.1:0-13300 GCA_963975235.1 uncultured Flavobacterium sp.
AAATAAAAGAATTTATTTTTTACCAAGTTCCTCTAGTCCATCAGATTGGTATATGTTGAAGCCACTATCTTTTTTTTGTGCTAAAACAAAAAGAGCTCTTGCAACAGTATCTGATTGAATAGGTTTGTATTTATTTAAACTTCCAAAAAGTAAAAATGAGAAAGCTTTCATTACTATAGCACCTGCTTGTTCTCCAAATCTAAACTCTTTACGATCACCAAGTAAAAGGGAAGGCTGAACGATGGAGACACTTGCGAATTCCGAATCTTTAAGGAAGGACTGAATTTCTCCTTTTGTTTTTAGGTAAAAATTGCCTGAATTGGCGTCTGCGCCAAGTGATGAAATTAATAGAAATTGGTTTATACCGTGTTCGATAGCAATGGTAGCAAATTGTTTTGGATATTGATAATCCACTTTTCTAAAAGCCTCTTTGCTTCCTGCCTTTTTAATAGTTGTTCCTATCGTACAGAAAAAGTCATCACCTTGTACAAGATCGGCATAAGTTTCCGGTTTATCAAAGTCAATTATTTCTACAGATAACTTTGGGTGATCGATTTGCATTTCTCTTTTGCTAAACGCAATTACTTTATTATAATCGCTACTATCAAGTAGTAAATGAAGTAGTTCATTACCAATTAAGCCAGTTCCTCCTATAATTAAAGCAGTTTTCATCTAATGTTTGTTATTTGTTTTTACCAAAATTAAATTTGACTTTTTCAACAACTTGCACTTTGTTATTTCCTTTAGGAAATTGTTTTTTTGATGGCTTTTTAGCAGCTGATTTCGATTTTGATGGAGCTTCATCACCTCGTGATTTTTCAGCATCTCTAGGTTTAGCTTTAAATTCAGGTCGCTCTTTTGCACCATCTTTTGCAGGTATTTGTGCTTTGTGTTTCGCTAAAACATCATTAGGGTTTTTTGGGTTTTCTTTAGTACCACGCAAATGAATAACTAATCCGTTAAGGAAGTTACGTAAAACTTGGTCACCACATTCCATGTAGTTCTCGTGTTTTTCATCACGGAAAAAAGCACCTAATTCAGATTTAGTGATTCTAAAGTCTACTAGTTCTAAAATTTCAACTATTTGATCATCACGTAGCATTAACGCTACACGAAGTTTTTTGAAGATATCGTTATTTGTCATTGATTTATTTTTTACAAAGGTACGTTTTTATAGTAATTTAGCACTTAATTATTTCGGTTGCTTCATAAAGTCGTACTCCAGTGCCATTTGATGTGGAGTAATGTATTTTACCTTGTTCAATAGTGACGCCTTCGGCTATGTCCTTAGCTAGAAGTAAAGCGCCATCCATGTCTACAAAATCCAATATCGGTAAGAGATGTGCTATGGCCGAAATACCCACAGTAGATTCTGTCATGCATCCTACCATTGTTTTTAAACCAAGTTTTTGTGCTTGTTCAATCATTCTCTTTGCTGGAGTTATGCCACCACATTTCATTAATTTTATATTAACACCATGAAAATTCTGATGACATTTAAGAACGTCAGATTCTACAATGCAACTTTCATCAGCTATTATGGGGAGAACTGATTTTTTAAAAAGTTCGGCATGGCCTTCCCAATCATCTGCTGGTAATGGTTGCTCCAAAAATTCGACACCTAACTTTTTTAATTCAACAGCATTTTTAATTGCCTCATCAATAGACCAACCACAATTCGCATCAATACGGAAAACAGCTTTGGTAAGTTTTCTAAGTTCGCTAACAATTGCAATATCGTTTGATGTGCCTAGTTTTATTTTGTAGATTGGCCATGGCTTTTGCTTCATCTTTAGGACCATTTTTTCGATAGTATCAATTCCAATGGTGTAATCAGTCAGGGGATTATTGTTAATGGAGTAGTTCCACATTTGAAATAATTTTTGCTTGTGTTTCCGAGCATAGAGATCAGTATAGGCTACATCCAAAGCACATAAAGCGAATAAATTGTCCTTTAAGGAAGTATGTAATTCCTTCCAAAAAATTTCAGGGGTAGAGCCATTGTTTTTTTCTATTATAGGTTTTACTTTTTCTAAATCACTTATCAGTATGTCTACTGTAATATTGTAGTAAGGATTTGAAGTTGCTTCTCCATAACCGGATATGCCGTCGCTCTTTAATTCTACAATAACGGTCGGCTGTACAGTTATTGATTTTCTTGAAATACTAAAGGTATGTTGAAGTTGTAAGTCGAATGTCCTGATAATTAGTTCCATTTTTTTGCTAGTAAATTTTAAAATTTGAGCCATTGGATGGCCTTAACGAAACCATCACGCCACAGTTTTTCATTGTGTTGACCTCCCTTAACAATTTTCTTTTCATTAAGATGCAAACAGTAGCATCGTTTTGAATTGATTAAATTCTCCATTTTATTTAAGTCCTTTACCATATCAGCACTTTCATTATCTCCGCACATAAAATAAATTTTACTTTTGATTTTTTCTCTGCTTTGTGCATAGTTGTAGATTTCATCAGAAAACCAAAAGGAGGGAGAGAATACAACAGCTTTCCCGAAAACATCAGGGTATTTTAAGGTAGCATAAAAGGAGGTTAAGCCACCAAGCGAGCTGCCCGCAATTAGTGTGTTTTTTGTATCAGGTTTCGTTCGATAAGTGGAGTCTATTTTTGGTTTTACTGTTTTCACAATAAATTCGAGGTAGTCATCGGCTTTTCCTCCTCCATATTTCTCGTTTTTAAAAGGAGTTAGTTCTTCTATTCTTTTCTCGTTACCATGCTCAATTCCTACTACAATAACTTGTGCTTGCAAACTATCTAGTTTTTCATCGATATTCCATTCTCCCGAATAGGACGATTCAGAATCGAATAAATTTTGAGCATCATGCATGTAAATCACACTATACTTTTTATTTGAAGTTGCATAGTTTTGTGGAAGGTATAGCCATATTTTTTTTTCAGTATTGAGTTGTGGCGCTTTAAGTTTGAAAGTACTGACTTGTACACTGACTTGTTTGTTTTGTGAAAAAGTGTTAAAACTCCATAAAAAAAACAGCAATAAAAGTATTTTATATTTAATCATGAGCAGATTTTGCAATTTCGTTTATAAAAGGATATTTTAGCTAAAAATAACAATTAGATGGATATAGAAGAAGAAAAAAAGAGCTTACTTTTAGAGATGATTGCTTTTTCAACTGTGGATGGGCAATTGCATAAAAAAGAGTATGATTTTTTGTTTTTAATTGCAAATGCCTTGGATATTGAGAAAGGTGGTTTTAATGATTTATTTCATCAAGAAGCGCCAAAGAAAATAATACAGTCTGAGTTTAAACGAATCCAACATTTTTACCGATTGGCACTTTTAATGCATTGTGATGGCGTTTTACACGAAAAAGAAATCACTACTATTCATCAGATAGCACTATCAATGGGTTTAAATCCTAATGCTACTAAACGTGTTTTAGAAAAAATGAAGAAGGCACCCACTACTACCATTGAAGCAGGTGAATTATTGCAGATTTTTAAAGAGCAACATAACTAAGTAAGTTGCTCTTGTAATTTTTTGATATCATCTCGCAATTTAGCAGCCTGCATAAAGTCTAATTCCTTAGCAGCTTTTTCCATAGACTTTCGTTTTTCACGAATAATTTTTTCGAGTTCAGGTTTCGATAGGTATTCTGTAACAGGTTCTGCCGCTGCTTGGACAGAATTTCCTAATTCATACTCTACCAATGGATTCTTAATAAATGCACTTTCAATTTTCTTATTTAGCGCCTGCGGACTAATATTATGCTTTGTGTTGAAGTTAATTTGTTTGGTACGACGGTATTCGGTTTCGTCCATTGTTTTTTGCATGCTGGCAGTAATTTTATCGGCATACATAATTGCTTTACCATTTAAATTTCTTGCGGCTCTTCCTATTGTTTGAGTGAGGGAACGGTGGCTTCGCAAAAAACCCTCTTTATCTGCGTCTAAAATAGCTACTAGAGAAACTTCTGGTAAATCTAAACCTTCACGGAGTAAGTTAACTCCAATCAGGACATCAAAAATTCCTTTTCGCAAATCTTGCATGATTTCGATGCGTTCCAAAGTATCCACATCCGAGTGTATGTAGCGGCATCTAATATTTACTTTTGTTAGGTATTTAGCCAGTTCTTCGGCCATTCTTTTGGTAAGTGTGGTCACCAAAACACGCTCGTCAAGCTCACATCGCACTTGTATTTCTTCAATCAAATCATCAATTTGATTTAAACTTGGTCGAATTTCAATTACAGGATCTAATAATCCGGTTGGACGAATTACCTGCTCTACTACGACGCCTTCTGTTTTTTGTAATTCATAGTCTGCAGGCGTTGCTGATACATAAATTACTTGGTTTTGCATTGCTTCAAATTCTTCAAACTTCAATGGTCTGTTATCCATTGCAGCAGGTAATCTAAAACCATATTCTACTAAATTTTCTTTGCGGCTTCTGTCACCACCGTACATAGCATGTACTTGTGAAAGGGTTACGTGGCTTTCATCTACAACCATCAAATAATCCTTTGGAAAATAATCTAAAAGACAAAAGGGTCTTGTTCCAGCCAATCTACCATCTAGATAACGAGAGTAGTTTTCGATGCCAGAACAATATCCTAATTCTCGAATCATTTCTAAATCAAAATTAGTTCGCTCCTCTAGTCTTTTAGCTTCAAGGTGTTTTCCTATTTCTTTAAAATAATCTACTTGCTTAACTAAGTCCTGCTGAATTTCCCATATAGCACCTTGTAAAACATCAGGAGATGTTACAAACATATTGGCGGGATAAATAGTGAGTTTTTCGAACTTTTCGATTACTTGAGAAGTTTTAACGTCAAAAGATTCAATTTCTTCAATTTCATCACCAAAAAAGTGAATTCTAAAAGCATCATCGGCATAACTAGGATATACCTCGACAGTGTCGCCTTTGATTCGAAAGTTACCAGGTGTAAATTCGGCCTCTGTTCGCGAGTACAAGCTTTGCACTAAGCTATGTAGTAATTTTGTTCTAGAAATAGTTTGATCTCTCTCTATTGCAATCACGTTTTTCTGAAATTCCACAGGATTACCTATACCATATAAGCAAGAGACAGATGCGACTACTAAAATATCGCGACGACCAGAGAGTAGAGATGAGGTTGTACTTAATCGCATTTTCTCTAGTTCTTCATTGATAGATAAATCTTTTTCAATAAACACACCTGTTACTGGCATAAATGCTTCGGGCTGGTAATAATCATAATAGGAAACAAAATATTCTACGGCATTATTTGGGAAAAACTGTTTGAATTCTGAATATAATTGTGCTGCTAATGTTTTATTATGCGCTAAAACTAGTGTTGGTCTTTGTACCTCTTGAATTACATTGGCAACTGTAAATGTCTTACCAGATCCTGTTACACCTAAAAGGGTTTGGAACTGATCTCCATCGATAATTCCTTGCGTTAATTTTTCGATAGCTTGTGGCTGATCTCCTTTGGGTTGGTAATCTGATACTACTTGAAAATTCATGTTTTTAGAGGCGTTTTTATATCTACAAAGTTACGAAGTTTATCGGCAAAAAATGATTAAAGTGAAAAGCAAAAAAAAACCATTCGACTTTGTGAATGGTTTTTAAATTAAATTGGATACTAATAAAAGTATTTAGTTTTATGGAGCTCTAATTCAAATGCAGGGGAATTAAAATTTCCACTCTTTTTGCTGCTTTTCACTTAAAAAAGTCCAAGCAACTATTCTACTTATTTTTTGGCCTTGTGCCATGTCTATAGTTTTAATAGCAACGGCATTAACTTTATTTAGAGTCTTGTAAATACTAGTTAAGTGCGATTGTTTAGATACGAGAGTTGTGAACCAAAAACATTGAAGCGGGTACTTTGCACTTTCGAATATCATTTGCGTTATAAATCCTAATTCGCCACCTTCACACCATAATTCAGCATTGTGACCACCAAAATTTAAAACTGGTTTATTGGTTTTTTTGCTTTCTAGATTGGATATTTTTCTAATTGTTCCTTTTGTCGCCTCCTCTAGTGATTTATGAAACGGTGGATTGCAAATGGTAAAAGTAAATCGATCTTCAGGCGTTATAATGTTTTTGAATATAAAACGCGATTCTGTTTGTTGTTGCAAACTGATAACCTCTGCTAATTGTGGATTATTCTCGATTATCGAACTACAATTTTCAATAGCTTTGTCGTCAATATCTGTTCCTAGAAAATGCCAGCCGTATGTTGCATTGCCAATTATTGGATAAATACAATTTGCGCCAATTCCTATATCTAAGCCCGTAATGGATTCTCCTTGCGGTATGATGCCATTATTACTTGTAGCCAATAAATCAGCAATATAATGAATGTAGTCTGCTCGTCCAGGAATAGGAGGGCAGAGGTAAAATTCTGGAATATCCCATTTTTTTATACCGTAATAGCTAGTCAAAAGTGATTTGTTTAAAGCTTTAACGGCATTTGGATCACTAAAGTCAACAGTTTCGATTGCATGTTCGTTAATGAAAACAAATGGTTTTAATTCAGGACAATTTTTTATTAAAAATTCAAAATCGTATCTAGATCTGTGCTGATTTCTTGCGTGTAAATTCGTTTTTTCTGTGAGCTGCTTCGACATCTTTTTTTACAATTCTTTGACAAAATTAGTTCCTGCTTTGTCAAAATCTAGCGCAAGTTATGTAAAAAGAATGCTTTACTCTATTTATTCTAAGGTAGTTTTTATTTTTTTATTAATCAAAGCATTCCATGATTAACAAATCTCCAGCCTCATGTTCAATTACAACCAGTCCGTCTGTGGCTACATGATTACTGCTTCCTGTTCTATAGCCAATTGTGAGTGTGTCATTCTCTAAAGGGTAAAATAAATTTTGAGAATGAATTCCAGTAACCTGCCCTATCGGTATTAATGAAATTGGTGTATGAGCAGTGTACCATTTTTCGAATTTTTTTGGTAGTAAAAAGACCTTCGAATGGTCATCTAAAATCACAATTTTTAATTTATCACGGTATTGTGCTATGTTAGTCAAGTTTGTAATTGTATGGTCGGTACGTTTTCCCGTTGCCCAAACCACATTAACAGCAGGGATTTTTCGTTCGTATAAATAGTCAAACGCTTTTTCAAGATCTGTTTTGTTTTGGTCGGGAGTATGCACTACTTCTAACGGATATTGTTTTTCTTTGTAGTAGTTTGGATCAAAATCCCGATCGAAGTCTCCAAGTAAAACATCGACTTTGATGTCTAACTTCATCACACGTTCCATGGCTGAATCTAGAACAATAACCAACGGAGACCACTCTAACAACTGCCCTAACAGCTCTATATTACAAGAGGAACCGTTAGCAATTATTAATGCCGGTTCTTGATCGTCGCGAACAATATGGTGTGAAGACAAAGTAGTTAATTTAAATTGGTGAGTACAAATATAGTAATTGTTTGTAGTGTGATTTCGATTTGTTCCAGTTGATATTGTGTTTGATTATTGAACAATGTATTCTCGCTTGTCAGTTTCGCTTAACGAAAAATACCCCAAAGGATAGTCAGTAGCATTAGTACTGTTTACGATATTGCCACGAACGGTTGCAGGTGGACTTTGAAATGGACTTCCTCCTCCGTTACTAGCGATGCTTAGTAAAACGCTTAGATAGTTGTAATATGATTTTGATATACCAAAGTGGGTTACGGTAATTTTATCATCTTTCTTTACTTTATCACTCAGTGAAACACTAAAAAATCGATTTCCTTGATAAAAAGTATCTTCATCAACATAAAAGTTTTGCAACACTTCGCCTGAATAGTTGTAATTGTAGAGATAATAATTATTTTCGTTAGCAGGATCATTAAAATAAGTTTTAATTTCAATATTATCGCCAGTGAATCCTCCCTTGTCGTTTTGAATTATTTCAGTTATAGGCGCTACTGATTGTAATTTTTCAGTTGCGGTATAAGTCTGATTGTTGCTGGTCACTGTAAGTGTATATGTTTCGTTAATTACAGGAATGAAATTAGTACAAACATACTCTCCTGAGTTTAAAATTTCGTTAAAGGTAAAGATGCCATTGCTGCTGTTTTTGACAATAACTGATGCTCCAGATACGACAGGGACAGTTGTGTTATAAAAACCCGTCGTAGTTGTTAGCTTTATTTTTTGAATCGCTCCTGAAGTTCCTTTTTGCCATTTTATCGATGCTTCGATTACAATTTTAGGTGCTGCCTCAGTGAGATCAAGCTGCACAACTTCTTCGCAAGAACTTAGGAATAGTACAGAGAACAAGGTTATAATTAGATGTATTTTTTTCATGATTTTAGAATTTGAAATTGTAACTAACAGCTGGTACTAGACCGAAGATTGATGTTTTTACTGCTTCATTTGCCCCGGTATCTTCATTTTGTCTAAAGTTAATTGAAGCAGCATTTTTCCTGTTGTAAATATTATAGATGCTAAAAACCCATTCGCCTTTCCAGTTTCTCGAGTTGTTTTTAGTTGGAGTCAATGTTGCTGAAACATCTAGGTGGTGGTAAGCAGGAAGTCTATTTTCGTTACGTAATCCATAACTAGGAATGGTGATTCCTAAGTAGGTGTATTGGCCATTAGGATAAGTTACAGGTTGTCCTGATTGAAGGGCAAAATTACCTCCAAAAGACCATTTCTTATTCAGATTATAACTTGTAGTTACGGCTAAATTGTGCAATTTGTCATAAACAGAGTTATACCAATTGCCATTGTTAATTCCGGACTCTGCTGCGGTTCTTCCCGGAGTTTGCTGTTCAGATTTTGAAATAGTGTATGAAATCCATCCATTAAATCGGCCTTCGTTCTTTTTTAGCATAAATTCTACACCGTAAGAGCGCAGTCGTCCGTTTAGTATGATTTGTTCAATGGCTTCATTAGCAATCAAATCAGCACCATCAATATAGTCTAATCTATTTTTAACTATTTTATAATAAGCCTCCACTTCTAACGAATAGGCATTGTCTTTAAAATTTCGGAAATATCCCAGTGCCACTTGATCTGCTAATTGCGGTTTAATGTAATTGTCTGCAGGCAACCAAACATCTAATGGAGTAGGAGATGAGGTGTTAGAAATAAGTTGTAAGTATTGCGTCATTCTATTATAACTCCCTTTTATAGATTGGTTATCGTCTAGTTGATAGGCGATAGATAATCTAGGCTCTAGGTTTTTGTAGGTTTGAATAACTTTATTTTTGCCAAAAAATTCTGTTGCTATTGGGGTTGCTTTCTCGTATAATTGTAAGTCAGGATTAAAAGTAACGGGATTATTATCAGTATAATAATTTACAGTCGAAGCTCCTAATCTATAAAACATGCTGTATCTTAATCCATAATTAAGGCTAAGTTTATCAGTTATATTTTGCTCGGCACTAAGGTAAACAGAGGGTTCGAAAGCGTACTTTTTATCTAGTTGATCAAAATTAATTCCTGATGTTTCATTTGATGGTCGAATAGTTCCTGGGTTAAATTCATAATAAATTCCATTAACACCATAGCTCAGTTTGAAATTATCAGAAATATAATTTTTAAAATCATACTTGATATTGTAATTCTTAATACCCGAATCCCACTGAAAGCCTACAAAATCAAGGTTAAGTCCATAATAATAATCACTATAGATTAAGGATAGATTCGAGAATAACTTATCAGAATAGAGATGGTTCCATCTTAAATTTAAAGTGGTATTGCCGTAAATATTGGTAAAGCTATTATTTAATGAAAAGACATCTCTACCGAAATAACCGGACACGTAAACACTGTTATTGGAGTCGAATTTATAATTTAACTTCATGTTTAAATCATAAAAGTAAGCAGCGTTGTTTTTTTGCTCTTCAGATAATTTTAAAAAGAGATGTGCATAAGAGCTTCGGCCACCTATCAAAAAAGCACCTTTATCTTTTACGATTGGGCCTTCTACTAAAATTCTGCTTGAGATTAATCCTATTCCCCCATTGGCATGAAACTCTTTGCTATTTCCGTCTTTTTGATAAATATCTAAAACAGAAGACACACGGCCGCCATAATTAGCAGGAATTCCTCCTTTGTACAATTTTAAGTCCTTGATCGCATCCGGGTTAAAAACAGAGAAAAATCCGAAGACGTGCGATGAATTAAAAATTGTTGCTTCGTCAAGTAATATTAAGTTTTGATCAGCACCTCCACCTCGAACATTAAAACCAGAGGCTCCTTCACCAGCATTAGTAACTCCTGGGAGTAATAGCAGTGATTTTAGGACGTCTACCTCACCAAGAACAACAGGCATTTTTTTTATAGACGAAATGGACAGTTTGTTTAAGCTCATTTCAGGAGATCGAATATCGTTGCTGTATTTTTTATCGGTAATGATTACTTCTTCTAGCTCTTCACCGTCTACAGTAAGATTGATGTCCAATTTTTTATTATCTGAGAGATCAATTTGACTTGAAAAAGTTTGAAATCCAATATAACTAACTAATGCTTTGTAGGTTCCTGCGGGAAGAGTAATGGAGTAAAAACCGTATTCATTAGTGGTTGTAGTCGATTTTAGCTCAGGGAAGTAGATGGTTACTCCAATTAGCGTTTCATTATTTCTGCCATCGGCAACGGTACCACTAAGTGTGAATTTCTTTTTAGCTGGATCTGCAGTGTTTTTTTCTTGTGAAAATGCTATTGTGGTACACAATAAGCATAGAAACAAATAAATTATTTTTTTTACTAACATCTTTTTTATTTAGAATTGCAAATTTGAAGAAAAGATAAATAAATAATGTTAAAACAATATTTAAATATACGTTAATAAAAAAAGACAACCAATTGTGGTTGTCTCTTTTAGTTTTATAAAAGTGTATATAGCTTAGGCTATTTTTGCTAATATCACATTGAAGGTTGCGCTTGGTCGCATTGCAACGCTTGTTAAAGCAGGATTAGGTTGGTAGTAACCACCTATTTCTTGTGCTTTACCTTGTGCTTGGATTAACTCAGCGTTTATGGTAGCCTCGTTTGAGTTTAACTCTTTTGAGATAGGAGCAAAGATTGCTTTTAATTCAGCATCTTTATCTTGAGCTGCTAAAGCATCAGCCCAATACATGGCTAAATAAAAATGCGATCCGCGGTTATCAAGTTGTCCTACTTTTCTAGCAGGAGATTTATCGTTTCTCAAGAAAGCGTCATTGGCTTGATCTAAAGTTTCAGATAAAACGATTGCTTTTGAATTATTTAAGCTTTGTCCTAAATGTTCTAATGAAGCACCTAGTGCTAAAAATTCTCCAAGAGAATCCCAACGTAAGTATCCTTCTTCCGTGAATTGCTCAACATGTTTAGGTGCTGATCCTCCTGCACCTGTTTCAAATAAGCCGCCACCATTCATTAAAGGAACGATTGATAACATTTTTGCAGATGTTCCTAATTCTAAAATTGGAAATAAATCGGTTAAGTAATCACGCAATACATTACCAGTTACTGAGATCGTATCTTCTCCTTTTTTGATGCGCTCTAATGTGAAATTAGTTGCTTCAATTGGGTTTAAAATACGAATGTCTAGTCCAGTAGTATCGTGGTCTTTTAGGTATAAGTTTACTTTTTCAATTAATTGTCTGTCGTGTGCTCTTTGATCGTCTAACCAAAAAACAGCTGGAGTTGCAGATAATCGCGCTCTGTTTACAGCAAGTTTAACCCAGTCTTGAATAGGTGCATCTTTAGCTTGACACATTCTAAAAATGTCTTTAGCATCAACAGTTTGTTCCATAACAACATTTCCTTTTGTGTCCACAACGCGAACTACACCGCTTGCAGTCATTTGGAATGTTTTATCATGAGAACCGTATTCTTCTGCTTTTTGAGCCATCAAACCTACGTTAGGAACACTTCCCATTGTTGTTGGATCAAAAGCACCGTTCTTTTTACAAAAGTCTATTGTTGCTGTATAAATTCCAGCATAAGAGCGATCAGGAATAACGGCAAGTGTATCTTGCGATTTTCCGTCTTTATTCCACATTTGTCCTGATGTACGAATCATAGCAGGCATCGAAGCATCAACAATTACGTCAGAGGGAACATGAAGATTTGTAATTCCTTTATCTGAATTTACCATTGCAAGCGCTGGTCCGTTTTCAATTGCTTGATTAATGGCAGTTTCTACTTCAGCTTGTTCTGGGCGTCCCGCTATTTTTGCATAAACATCACCTAAACCATTGCGTGTGTCAACTCCTAATTCTGCAAATAAAGCAGCATATTTTTCAAATACGCTAGCAAAATATACTTCTACAATTGCACCAAAAATGATTGGGTCAGATACTTTCATCATCGTTGCTTTCAGGTGTACTGATAACAATATGTTTTTTTCTTTTGCTTCAGCTATTGCTGTTTTTACAAAAGCTTTTAATGCTTGTAAGTGCATTACAGAACTATCGATGATTTCGCCCACTTTAAGAGGAGTACTTGCCTTTAATACAGTAGTTGTACCATCTTCTGAAACAAATTCTATTTTTACATCAGTAGCTTCTGTTATCGTAACCGATTTTTCACTTCCATAAAAATCGCCACTTTCCATTGATGCAACTTCAGTTTTTGATTCAGCTGACCATGCTCCCATAGAATGAGGGTTTACTTTAGCATAGTTTTTTACTGCTTTTGGAGCTCTACGATCAGAGTTTCCTTCACGCAAAACTGGATTAACAGCTGAACCTAGTACTTTAGCGTATTTTGTTTTCGTTTCTTTCTCGATATCCGTTTTTGGATCTTCAGGAAAATTCGGAATCATGTAACCATGTGACTGCAACTCAGCTATAGCCTCTTTTAGTTGAGGTACTGATGCAGATATATTTGGTAATTTAATGATATTAGCCTCTGGCGCAGTTGCTAGTTTTCCTAGGGCTGCTAACGAGTCTTTTACTCTTTGTTCTTCGGTAAGAAATTCAGGGAAATTAGCTAAAATTCTTGCTGCTAAAGAGATGTCTTCAGTGGTGATCTCTATTCCTGCAGTTGCAGTAAATGCTTGAACAATAGGTAAAAAAGAATAAGTTGCTAATAAAGGTGCTTCATCTGTTAAGGTGTAAGCAATTTTTGATTTCTGTGTCATTGTTATTATTTTATAATCGTATCCGTGGTATATTAGGATGTAGAATGTATGTTTTGCTAAAAATTAAGCAGAGCAAATATATGAAAATCAGACTAAAAACGAATAGCGTTTTAGGGACAAAATAGCCAATATGTTAAGAACTAACGAGATTTTGGTAAATTGTTATTTTATACCTGTTTTTTTTACAAAAAAAGGTCCCAACATTGTTGGGACCTTTTATGATAAAGAGACAGTAAACTATCTTCTTTTGTCTTTGA
>CAXBGV010000042.1:0-13226 GCA_963975235.1 uncultured Flavobacterium sp.
CATTAATGGTCAGGCGATTTGCGTCGAGGAGCAAAAGCCAGCCAATGACTTCTTGGGTTTAACTTGTCAAAAATGGGAGGCTGTTGCAAATGAATTTCAAAGAGAGGGTATTCGCACCGTGAAAGTTCGGACAGGATTAGTTTTAGGCAAAAATGATGGTTTTCTTGAAAAACTAAAGCCAATTTTTAAATACAGGTTAGGTTCGGCTTTAGGCTCAGGTACACAATTTATGCCATGGATTCATATTGATGATTTGTGTGCTATTTATCTTGAAGCGCTCAAAAACAATACTATTAGTGGTGCATACAATGCGGCTGTTACTGATGACACTACAAATGCTAGCTTCTCAAATACGTTTGCCACTGTTTATGGATACAAAATTTGGCTTCCTAATGTGCCAGCTTTTATACTGAAAATAGGATTGGGCGAAATGGCAAAATTACTATTAACAGGGCGCAGAGTGTCTAACGATAAAATAAAATCAACAGGTTTCACCTTCAAATGGAAAAATCTTGAGGATGCCATCAGGTCTTGTATTTAAAATTTATTCAAGTACGGCAACTAAACTGACATGTACATTTTTTGCGATCTTATCACGTACAAGGAACGGAATTTGGATATTAAAGTCGTCCGTGTTTAGGTTAAAGCTGGTAGCTAATTCTAACTTCTTGCCTACTTTTTTGATGTAGGCAGGTACTTGCATTTGCTGTGATTTTCCATGAATTGTTAGTACGCCTTCAATGTTGTAAGTCGATTGAAAATTACTGAGTTTTGAACTATCGAACTTTACTATTTTACCTTTAAAGATTGCCTTTGGATATCTTTTTGTTTCTAAATAATTTTCGTTAAAATGTTGTTGCATTAAGGATCTTTCGAATCTAAAATCTTTCACATTTACAACAAAAAGAATAGTTTCCTTTTTTGTATTCAAGGTACAGTGTGTTGTAGCACTGCTTGCTTGTATAGGTTCAAAAAAAGGAACTGATGCTTCAAAAGAAATCACCGCTTTTGTAGTACTCCACTTGTCCTGAGCATTTACAGTAGCAAAACTAAATAACAATAGGAGTAATGTTGTTTTCATCAGACTGCCTTTTTGGTGACTAAAGTTACGAATAAATACAACTATTTCCTAAATTTACAGGCCAAAATTAGAGCGATTTGTTTAACTACATACTACAACTTTTTATGTGTTAATGTATTTGAATGGAAACTCGGTATTGGTCTAGATTGTCTATAGCATCCTTAGAGCTGTAATCGAAGTTTTCTTCGTGGCGATCTTTTTCTTTTTTCAATGAAATTTGCTTTAAGCAATTGATAAAACGTCTTACTTGTTTATCTGTAGAAAGAATTAATCCCGGAACTTGCGCATTTTTACCTTGTGCATCCTTTGACACCATGGTAAAATAGGAGGAATTACAATGCTTTCTAGCTCCTGTTTGAATGTTTTCAGATTCTACGCGAATGCCTACGATCATCGAGCTATTTCCTACGTAATTTACACTAGCCTTCATTGTGACTAGCTCTCCTACTTCAATAGGACTCAAAAAATCGACAGTATCTACACTTGCAGTTACGCAATAATTACCCGAAAACTTAGAAGCACAGGCAAAAGCGATTTGATCTAAAAGGGATAGAATGTAACCTCCATGAATTTTTCCACTAAAGTTAGTGTGAGAGGGAAGCATTAGTTCGGAAATGGTGATATCTGATGATTCAACCGTTTTATAATTGTTTGTCATATTGTTTATTTAAAGCGGTAAGGCGAATCCTCTTCTTTCACATCAATGATAAAATATTTTGAATCGCCCCACCAAGCAAAAGTTTTATAACGTTCAATGTATTTTACTTTAATGTATTTTCCTTCATATTCTTGCAAATCTGCTATGACTTGTTTGTCTTTATCTAAAACTGAAAAAGAAAAGATTTGTGATCCGGAAATCCCTTGGCTTATTTCACCTTCCCAAGTTTTAAAAACTACTCCTTTGCTGCTAAACTTTATGAGTTGGCCAGAGCGCACTCCTTCGCTGTAGGTTGCGTTGTAAATAAATGTAAAATAGCCAACTACTGCTAATATAATGACTGCAGTAAAGACGTAAAGAAATTTTTTCATAATGGATTAGTTTAATAGTTCGTGATCTTCCTTATTGGCTCGATTGATAATGCTCTCGGGAAGGGATTTTTTTGCTTTAGCTCCCATTTTTTTTAATTTTTCAACACTGGTAATAAGGTTTCCTTTTCCTTCTATCAATTTGTTCATAGCACCACTATATTCTGTTTTGCTTTCGTCAATTTTTTTACCAATTTTAATAAGATCAGTTACAAAACCCTCAAATTTATCATATAATGCGCCCGCTTGTCTTGCAATTTCGAAGGCATTTTCCTGCTGCTTTTGATTAGCCCACATACTGTCAATGGTTCGCAAGGTCGCAAGCAATGTTGCCGGAGTAACAATTACAATATTTTTTTCGAAAGCTTTGTTGTATAATGCGGTGTCTTCGTTTAATGCCATGGCAAATGCAGGTTCGATTGGAATGAACAAAAGCACAAAGTCGGGACTTTCGATCTGGTACAAATCTTGGTAATTTTTATTTCCTAATTGCTCTACATGACGCTTAATAGAGTTTACATGTTCTTTTAGATAACCAGTTTTTAAGTCATCATCTTCTTCATTAATGTATTTTTCATAGGCTGTCAATGAAACTTTAGAATCGACAATCATCTTTTTGCCATCAGGTAAATTAATGACCACATCCGGGAACACACGGTTTCCTTCCTCGGTTGTGAAAGCCTGCTGCACTTCATATTCTCTTCCTTTTTCAAGTCCTGATTTTTCTAAAACTCGCTCTAAAACTAATTCGCCCCAATTACCTTGCATTTTACTATCACCTTTTAATGCTTTGGTTAGGTTAATAGTTTCTTTACTCATTTGAATATTCATCTCGCGTAAACCCAGTATTTGCTGACGCAAAGCAGCATGGTAGTCAATACTTTCTTTATGAGTATCTTCGACTTTTTTCTCAAATAATTGAATCTTGTCTTGCAAAGGAGACAAGATATTTTTCATATTTTCCTTGTTTTGTTCAGTGAATTTATTTGATTTTTCGTCTAAAATTTTATTTGCTAAATTTTCAAATTCTTTGGTGAATTTTTCCTGAAGTTTTTCAACCTCGTCTTTTTGCTCTTTATTACGTTCCCACAAATTTTCAAAATCTACTTCTTTTTTTGAGAGCTGAATAGCTAAACTATCTTTTTCATTTCTAATAGTTTCTTTCTCAGCGTTAGCTATTTCTAATTGTTTTTCTAAATTGTTTTTCTCATTCAAAAACTGTGTTTTTTGTTGTTCAAACTGCGCTTGTAACGCAATTAATTTTTCTTCTAAACTAATTTTTTCAGTTTGAAAACGTGCAGCGAAAATTAATTTCCCAAGAAAAATACCAATGGACAGAGCAATTATAAAAAGAAACAAAAAAGGAATAAGTTCAGACATAAATAGGTTTTTTATAAAAGGTAAAAGTAAGGAATTATATCAATTTTAAGCAGAATCTTTTTTTAGACAAATATTGGAACACTTGTTTTTGTAAAACGTTTAATTAAGGTTTCTTAACAATAGAAAAAGTCTAGGATATGATATCTTTGCCAAAAAGCAACATAGCAAATGAAAAAATATATAGCAGCACTATTTGTGTTTTTGGTAACAGCGGCAACTCATGCACAGCAAAATGAAAAACCTTATGTGGTTCTAGTTTCATTGGATGGATTTAGATGGGATTATGGTCGTTATTTTGACACCCCAAATTTAGATGCAATAGCCAAGAGTGGAGTTCATGCAAAATCTATGAAGCCGTCATATCCCACAAAAACGTTTCCCAATCATTACAGTATAGTTACGGGTTTGTATCCAGACCATCATGGCATCATCAATAATAGTTTTTATGATCCTTTAATGAAAAAGAAGTTTTCATTAGGTACTAGCGCTAAAACGGATGCAAGCTTTTATGGAGGTAATCCCATATGGGATGTTGCAGAAAAGCAAGGAGTTAAAACCGCTTCTTTTTTCTGGCCAGGATCTGATACGGGAGAAAAAAGTCCTAGTATTTATAAAAAGTATGACGGTTCAATCCCTTATACGACTCGGATAGAAACTATAGTAGATTGGCTTGGATTACCAGAGTTAGAGAGACCGCATCTCATTACTTTGTATTTTGATGAACCAGACCATACGGGGCATACTTTTGGACCTTTATCGCAAGAGAATAGAATTATGGTTCAAAAGATGGACTCCATAATTGGTGTTTTGTCTAAAAAATTAGATGCCTTACCCATTGGGAAAAAAGTGAATTTGATCATTGTTGCAGATCACGGTATGACAGAGATAAGCGATAATAAGAAAATAGTTGTCCTAGATTATTTAAAACCCACATGGTTAGAACAGGCCGATGTTATTAATCCGATTATGAGTATTCGCGCCACAGCAGAGGCTAAAGATTCTGTTAGAAACGCATTGGCTAAGGTGCCAAACATTCGTTTTTGGAAAAAAGAAGCGATCCCTAAACGATTGCATTTAGGAACTAATGAACGAAATTTAGACTTTGTAATTGAAGCAAAAAAAGGATATAGTTTGGTAAAAAGTGCCAACCAGAAAATAATGGGAGGTACGCATGGCTACGACAATAAAATAAAGGACATGCATGCTATTTTTTATGCAAAAGGTCCAAATTTTAAAATGAATAAAAAGGTTTCGACTTTCCAGAACGTAAGTGTTTACAACTTAATTGCTCATATTCTCGGTCTAGAAATTGAAGTAACTGATGGTCAATTTTCAGAAGTAAAAAGAATGTTAGATTAATAAAAAGGTGCTATATATGATTTTACATTAATTAATGAGCCACTGCCAACCGTAGATCGTAACGGCTCATTAATTGATTTAAAAATTATTATCGTCCTCACCTAATTTCATGTTTCCTCTATCTTTATGATTGTCTGGATGGGAGTTAGGGTAGCGGTTTGCAGTAATGTCTGAGTTTAGGTCTTCATTTTCCACTGTTTTCATAGCTTCTTCCTCTGTTGTAACACCTCGGCTCAAACTTTCGTTTTCGTTCCACGTTCGATCTTCTTCAGGGATGTGAGCAACGCTTCCATCGGCATTATGCGCTCTTTTAACAACTATTTCCTTTCCGTTAGCATCAATTTCGATTTCCTCAGTAAGCATAGCTTTTTGATTCGTATCCTTATTGACTTTCCCGTTTACGGATTTATCGCTATTCGGGACATTAGACTCTTTTTGTGTATTGTTATCTTTATTTTTCATAGTATTTACTTTTGTACTATATAATTTGTTTTCTCTAAAATTAGGTCTTTTAATTACAAATAGATAGCTGTTTAACATCCTTTTTAGTTCTTTAGAGGATTAGATTGGTTTTTTAAAGTCAATAAAAGTAGACTACCTTTGTCTTTTATTAAAGTAATGTATGACTATGTCTCACCACCATTTTATTTGCCACAAACCCTACGGTTACCTGAGTCAATTTATTTATGAATTGAAGCGCAAAAAGAAACTTTTAGGAGAGCTATACGATTTTCCTGAGGGAACGATGGCTATCGGGAGGCTAGATGAAGATTCAGAAGGTTTGTTGTTGCTCACCACGGATGGCAAAGTAAGTGAACAAATAAGGTCTAAAAAAGTAGAGAAGGAATATTACGTTCAAGTAGATGGTGTGATAACGCAAGATGCGATTACGATACTTAGGGAAGGAGTCGAAATAGGTTTTGATGGTGGAAAATACATTACCAAAAAATGTGAAGCGCGCTTAATACATGACATTCCTGATTTTGGACCACGAGGAAAAAAAATTCGGGATGAGCGTCATGGTCCAACCTCATGGGCATCGATTACGGTAAACGAAGGAAAATTTAGGCAGGTACGGAAAATGACGGCTGCAGTTGGTTTTCCTACTTTGAGACTAGTACGCGTTCGCATAGGAACAGTACATTTGCAAAACTTAAAAGCAGGAGAGGTGCGAGAGGTAACTAATTTTTTTGATGCATATTAATGAGATTGTTGCGCTTTTAAGCTTTAAATTTTAAAATTTTATTCAATGTTAAATATTGTTTTAGTAGAGCCAGAAATCCCAAATAATACAGGAAATATTGGTCGGTTGTGTGTAGGGACTGAGAGTCGGTTGCATTTAGTTCATCCTTTTGGATTTGTTATCAATGATAAAAACTTGAAGCGTTCAGGATTGGATTATTGGATTCACTTGGATGTAACCGAATACGATACTATTGAGGAGTGGGTTAGCCAAATTCCTGATAAATCGAGAGTCTTTTTGATGAGTTCGCATGCCGAAAAATCCTATTTAGAAACTGATTTTCAGGATGGGGATTGGTTGGTATTTGGTAAAGAAAGTGTGGGTTTAAGTCAGGACGTCTTATCTGAATTTGAAAATCATTTAACGATTCCGATGTCAAAATTGATTCGCAGCTTTAACATCGCAAACTCTCCTGCTTTCGTGATTGGAGAAGCTAAACGCCAGATAGCACTGAAATAGTCTGTGATCCTATCATCTACTAGCCCAGATAGCAGCGGCATCCTTTTATTTTTTCTTTAAAAATAAAAGATATAGCGAATAGCTGGAAAAAGCTCCAAGAAAAATTACTGAATTATAAATTTGCCTTTTTCAGAATCAAACGAAATATGTTCATCTTGGAATAAAGTATTAAAGCTACCCTTGCTGATAAAGTTACAGGGCTCGTCTTGCTCTGCTTGTTCTGGGGTCATGATGATCATGTCGTCACTTAATTGGATGGCCATATCGATATCATGTGTCGAAAACAAAATGCATTTTTGAGTTTCTTGTGTAAGCTTTTTTAATAGTTTAAAAAGGGCTACTTTATGTAATAGGTCAAGGTGCGTGGTGGGTTCGTCTAGAATGATTAGTGGCGTATCCTGAGCTAAGGCGCGTGCGACAAGTACTTTTTGTAATTGCCCATCACTAATTTCAAAATGCTTTTTTAAAGCTAAATGGCCAATTTGAGTGAGAGATAAAGCCTCGTTTACTTTTGCATAATCCTCATTTGTTAACTTACCAAGCCAGTTGGTGTACGGTTGTCTACCAAGTGCTACAAGTTCAAAAACAGTTAAATTGCTTGGTGGTAACTTTTCTGTTAGCACAAGACTTAAGTTTTGCGCGACCGTTAAGTTATCAAGTTCATGAATATTTTTTTGATTGAGGAAAACAGATCCTGATAGTGGTTTTTGTATGCCTGTAATGGTGCGCAAAAGTGTCGATTTTCCTATTCCGTTAGCACCTATTAAGGCGGTTAGTTTTCCTTTTTTTAAGTTTAAATTCAGATCCTTAGCAACTACCACAGCAGCGGCTTTGGATGTGTATCCAATAGTTAAATCACGAGTTTGTAAAATCATTTCATTATTCATTATCCCATCATTTTACGTTTTCTAACTAATAACCAAATAACTATTGGGGCTCCAAACATGGAGGTTACGGCATTGATAGGCAGGGTGATATCTGCGCCAGGTACCTGCGAAATTGTATCGCAAACGAGCATGATAGCTGCTCCAAAAAGCAATGTACTCCAAAATAATATACTATGGTTGCTTGTTTGAAATACAAGTTTTGCAATGTGCGGAACAGCAAGTCCCACAAAGGCTATTGGTCCTGCAAATGCTGTTATACTTCCTGCCAAAATGCTAGTAGCTACGATAATTAATAGCCTTGCCTTTTTATAATTTAAGCCGAGACTTCGGGCGTAATTTTCACCTAATAAAAGAGCATTTAAAGGTTTTATGCTTAGTACGCTGAGCAAAAGACCAATTAATACACAGCTGGTTAATAGTAGAATTGATGTCCAGGAAAGATTGCCTAAATTTCCCATAGACCAAAAAGTGAATTTTTGCAGTTGTTCTGCCGTGCTGAAATACGTTAAAGTACCAACGATAGCGCTGGTAAAGCTGCCAAACATGAGTCCGACAATTAGTATAGCCATCGTGTCTCGGAGTCGAAATGAAACCACTAAAACCGCTAATAAAACAACTAAACTCCCTAGTGTTGACGCTAGAACGATACCATAGCTTGAAAGTAGGAAGGTTGATAAAAAAGGAGGTAGTAAACCAGCACCTAATAAAACAAAAGCGACTCCTAAACTTGCGCCGGAACTTAAACCAAGTACATACGGTCCTGCAAGCGGATTTCGAAAGAGCGTTTGCATTAGTAAACCACTTACAGACAAGCCCATGCCTACAAAAATAGCGGTAATTGCTTTAGGTAAACGGTAGTTTATTATGATATATTCCCAGGTCGATTTACTAGCGTATCCACCAGTTAAACTAGTGTAGATTTCGTGAAACGGAATGGTAATTGATCCGAAACTTATGTTGATAAAAAACAAAAGTAACAGTCCTATCGCTAGAAGTAGAAATAAAATTGTATTTCGTTTTTGATTGATCAAGGCAGATTATTTTATTTTTTGCGCAAAAGTAAAAGAATAATTCGGGAGCACCTCTGGATGGAAAATTTTTATAAAATCTTTCAATACCAAATCAGGGCGACTTGGGGCCAATTCGTAATAAATAGTTCCTCCCGTTGCTCCTAATTTGCTCTCAAAACTATAAACATTTTTTTTAGTAAAAGCATCAAACTGACTATAATGTGGGTTCTTGCTTTTCATCTCCGTATAAGATTTGAAGGATCCTGTCGTGATCCAATAATTGGCTTGTTGGCCTTTGTCTAAAATTTGTTCGAAAGATAATGGTGTACTTCCAGAACCTGCAATATCTGCCCATAAATAAGTAGACCTAGCATCTTTCATAAATTGTGCAACCCAACTATTGCCGTTAGCAACATACCATTGATCTTGGTACATGGAACCATATAAAACGGTTGCTTGCGCTTTTTCATTGGCGACAAGTTGCATGGCATCAGTGTAGTTTTTTGCAATCGCGTCAAACTGAGTTTTGGCTTCTTTCTCTTTTCCAAATAGTGCCCCATAAAGTTTAATCCATTCTGCTTTTCCAAGTGGTGACTGCTCCATCCAATCTGCTTGAATTATAACTTTTAAACCGCTTTTCTCCAAGTTATCGATCATTGGATTGTTATTATCGATGCCATAGGTAACAATCGCTGATGGTGCCAAATCAATTAGTTGCTCTACATCTAATCGTTCATTTTGTCCAATATTTTTGACCTTTCCTGCAGCAATTAAGCTTCTTGTTTTTTCTGAAGATATGTAATCTGTATGCGGAAAACCGATGAGTTGATTTTCTATTTTTAACATCTCTAAAAACGGAATATTGGTTGTAGAAGTAACTACAATCGATTGGAGAGGAACTCTAATTGTATTGTATTTTTTTAAACTATCGGGAACGATGCCGTCATTCTCCTGCAAGATGTAAGTGAATTTTTTATTGGCTTTTGGCCAAGGATTGTTAACTTTTACTATTGTATAACCTTCGTGTTTGTAGATAGATAAACTAGTAGCGTATTCAATTTGGTTAGAACTAGATTGTTGGTTAGTAGGAGCTGTTTCTTCTGCATTTTTGCAACTTGCAAATTGAAGTATTGCTAGTAGAAGAACAATTTTGCGCAAAAATATTTTCATAGCTGTTTTTTAAAACTCAAACAAAGGTAGAGCAAAATATAAAATTTATTGTTTATTTTTTAGGATAAAAAACTGAACAAATATTATCTTTACCTCATGAGTGCAAATAAGGAGAAGCAGTGTGATCTATGTAAAGAAATCTTTAGTTGTACTGCTAGTGCCGACAATAAGGGCTGTTGGTGCTTTGATTATCCTTTTATTCTTGATACCAAATTGGCAGGTGATTGTTTGTGTCCTAATTGTTTGAAGACAAAATGTACGCTCAAAATTGACGAGTATGTCGCAACAATATCTCCCGAGAATGCATACCAAAATCTAGCCAAAGATTTGCCTAAAACAAACGCTTTAATAAACGATATTGATTACTACATAGAGAATGGAAATTATGTTTTTAAGCCGTGGTTTCATCTCAAACGAGGTTTTTGTTGTGGTAACAATTGCCGTCATTGTCCTTATCAATTAAAAAACATTTAGAATGATTTATTTTATTACTGGCGGTGAACGCTCAGGTAAAAGTAGTTATGCCGAAAACATAGCTAAAGAATTGTCAACAAATCCAATGTACGTTGCCACAGCTCGTAAATGGGATGCTGATTTTCAAAAACGAATTGATCGCCATCAAAAAGATCGTGATGAAAGATGGACCAATATTGAAAAAGAAAAGTTTCTAAGTGAGATTGATTTTTCAGGGAAGGTTGCCGTGATAGATTGTGTTACTTTGTGGCTTACTAATTTTTTTGTAGATACTAAAAATGATGTCGAATTGTGTCTCGAGCAAGCAAAGGCCGAGTTTGACGCAATAGCACTTCACGAAAATGCGACTATTATTATCATTTCGAATGAAATTGGGATGGGACTGCACGCTGACACAGCAGTAGGCAGAAAGTTTACAGAATTGCAAGGATGGATGAATCAATATTTGGCCAACAAAGCAAATAAGGTGATACTAATGGTTTCTGGAATTCCAGTAACAATAAAAGGATAATTATGAATTTTGTAACTTCATGGTCAGGGGGAAAGGATAGTTGTTTCGCTATGATGAAAGTTGTAGAAAAAGGATTTTATCCTAAGGTCTTGCTCAATATGATGAACGAAAACGGTAACGTGTCTCGTTCACATGGGTTACCGCTGTCTATTTTGAGCCAGCAGGCTGCACAAATGCGTTTGCCTCTAGTAGGGATTCCTGCTACTTGGTCTGATTATGAAGCTAAGTTTATTGTTGCTTTACAGGAGCTTAAAGCAGAGTATCATTTAGATATGGCAGTTTTTGGAGATATCGATTTACAAGCACACAAAGAATGGGAGGAAAAAGTGTGTACCGCCGCTAACTTACAAGCAATATTACCTTTGTGGCAGCAAGACCGACTAGGTTTAGTGCATCAAATGATAAAAGAAGGTATCGAAACTATGATAGTATCTTGTAATACTGAAATGGGTGAAACATATTTAGGAAGAATGTTATCTAATGAACTAGTTCTTGAATTGCAACAGCTTGGTATAGATCCTTGTGGCGAGAACGGAGAGTTTCATACTATGGTTATTAATTGTCCTCTATTTTTACAACCAATTGTTCTTCCTAATATAGTAAAAAAACGTACGATAGCTATTGTTTCTTAGTTTGGGAAGAAGTCGATTATTACGAATAAGCACCATTTAATATGAAAAAGATACAAACCTTAGACGAAATAATAAAGGCACGCCGCGATACCCGTCATTTTACAAATGATCAGGTTCCGGAATCGGTTCTATCTCAAGCTTTACTAGCGGGGCATAGAGCGCCTTCTGTTGGTTTAACTGATGCTACAAGGTATTATCTTATAAAGTCAGCCGAAGTTAAAAAGGCGATTAAGGAATTGTTTCTCGACTTTGATAAAAAAGCAGCTGATGCTATTGATAACGAAAGTCAAAAAGAACAGTATAAAGCTTTAAAACTAGAAGCAATCGAGGAAGCGCCAATTGGTTTAGTCATCGGCTATGATCGATCTGTTTTGGATAGCTTCACCATTGGAACCGTTGGGAGTTCTGAGGCAATTAAATTTAGTGCAGTCTGTGCAGCACAAAATATTTGGTTATCTCTTACTGAGCAAGGTTTTTCGATGGGTTGGGTTTCGATTTTGAATTATTATGATTTCAAAAAAATAATAGGTTTGCCAGATCATATTGAACCTCTAGGCTATTTTTGTGTAGGCAAGCCAGCTACAGATTATGATGACCAACCCATGTTACAACAGCTGAAATGGAGAGAAAAGGAGGAATTACCCATGGTCTCAGAAATCACAAAAGTTGGGGTGCAAGAAATTAGTACGATAACCAAAAATAAAGTAGTAGAGTATTCCTTTGGCTTAATTGAAAAATTAAAAGACAAAATTGATCAGAAAACAAAACCACAAGGGTCTCTAGGTGTTTTAGAAAAAATGGCCTTGCAAATAGGTACCGTTTTTCAATCGTTGACTCCGCAAATATACACACCAACTATTGTAGTATTTGCTGCAGATCACGGAATAGCTAACCATGGTATTAGCGCTTATCCCCAAGATGTTACGAGACAAATGGTTACTAATTTTATGGAAGGCGGTGCGGCGATTAATGTTTTTTGTAACCAAAATAATATTAGTATCGCGATCGTAGATGCAGGTGTAAATTATGATTTTGCATCTAATACTAAACTGATATCCTCAAAAATTGACAAAGGGACACAATCTTTTTTAGTAGGTCCCGCTATGAGTAAAAGCCAAATGGAATTGTGTTTGCATAAAGGAGCTGAAGTGGTCGCCAATATAGCAAGGCAAGGAAGTAATTGTATCGGTTTTGGAGAAATGGGCATTGGAAATACAGCTACAGCCGCTATACTAATGAGCGTTATTACTGGTTTAGCTTTAGAGGATTGCATTGGGAAAGGTACTGGAGTCAGTGAACAACAATTCTCAAAAAAACAAACCATTCTTAAAGAGGCACTCGAAAATTACAAAGGTCCGCAAGATCTAGAGTCACTAATAACTTATTTTGGTGGGTTTGAGATTTTACAAATGGCAGGAGGAATGCTTGAGGGGTATCAAAATAATATGATCATTTTAGTGGATGGTTTTATAAGTACAGTTGCTTATTTGATTGCTTTCAAAAAGAATCCTTTAATTATTAGAAATGCCATTTTTTGCCATCAATCAGCCGAAAAAGGGCATCAAAAATTACTTCAATATCTTGAGGTGTCGCCTATTTTACAATTAGATTTAAGATTGGGTGAAGGAACAGGCTGTGCCATTGCTTTTCCTATAATTAAGTCGGCTGTGGCGTTTTTAAATGAAATGGCTAGTTTTGAAAGCGCCGGTGTAAGTAACAAATAAGTACTAATTATAATGAAAAAAGAATCACATATATTTTTTACCGCTTTAATGTTTTATACACGAATTCCGTGTCCCAAAAATATTGACCACAATCCTGATTATTTAAACAAGGCTTCTCGCTATTTTCCACTTATTGGTTGGATTGTGGGGACATTTGCCTTCGTCACTTTTTATGTATTCTATTTCTTTTTTGGCATCGAGATTGCCGTTCTTTTATCGATGATTGTTTCCATTTTAACTACGGGGGCATTTCATGAAGATGGTTTTGCC